>DATEEE010000173.1:0-11875 GCA_035281285.1 Nitrososphaera sp. | reverse complement strand
CTTGGCCTCTGACTTTTCAGCCTTTGGCGACGGGGCCGATGAGGTGTCACCGAGCACCGTCTTTACGATATTGTCTACTGCCTTGTCAAAGGATGAGTCGATGTTCTTCTTGATTGTCGCAAGGCTCTTTTGCGCCTGCTTTGCAATTTCGGCAGACTCTGCTTCGGCCTCTGCCTTTGCCTTGTCAACGATCGTCTTGGCCTCTTCGTTTGCAATGACGATTACCTGCTGCCTGAGCTTGTCCACTTCCTCTCCTGCATGGGCGAGGATGCGCTTTTTCATTTCGTCAACTCGGACAGCAAGACCATCAAGGTCCGTTTCGAGATCTGAAAGTGCGCTGACGATGGCCTCAACTGTAGAATGCGAAGTTGGTGGAGGAAGGTCGGTCGTAGCAGATTTTCCTTTGGCCAAGCGAGTAGAAATGAAGTCACTGGGATATTTAAATCAACAGATGTATGTCATGTCGTGAGGCTGAGGATTGCCTGCGCCATGTCGCCCTTGCTTTCCGTGAGCGCCTGGAGCGCCTTCTCCCTTGAAACGCTTGCTTGTTGCATCACAAGCATGATGTCTTCTTCCTTGAATGTTGGAACATCGCGCTGCTTTTCCTCGATGTCGCTTGCGACCACCTGAAAGATTGTGCTGTCCTTGCCTTTCATTTCGATCACCTGAGGCTTGATAAGATAGAGCTCCTTTGTGTCAGTCTTGATTATCACCTCTTCTACGTTATCCATAGACTTCATGTCGAGGCCCATTTTGTCCAGCATTCGCCTCATCTCGCGGTTGCCGCCACGCATCATATACTATCCGAGTTAGCCCCTTCTACCTTTTAATTCTTGTCAGCTGTCGGCTCGGATCGACTTCGCAGCCCTTCCCTGACCTTTACAGCCACGCCGCGGCTAAACCGGTTCATCAGAACAGCTGGCAGGAGTGAAACTCCTACTGCGATCACCTTCCGGCCGTCAATCACCGCAACGTCCGATCCCGGCATTATGTTTGATCCGCAGCGCTCAACGTGCCTGCAAAAGAGCGAGCGGCCCTCGCTAACAAAAGGAATCGCGTCGACGGACGCAACAACACAATTCTCAATGAAACCTTCGCTCCTGTCGAGCAGGTACTGGGCACCAAAAATAGTAAGGGCGAGGCCGCCGTCAGTGCGGAGCGTCGCCACCAGATTGCCATCTATTCCAAAATTCTTTATCCTTCCGGTCCTCCTAGAGAATTCCGGTTCTATGCGAGCCGGTAGCGCCCTGGAGACCTCAGGCCCGAATAGCGCGTCTATGTGTCTCGAAATCTTGTAGTGCGGGTCGACTGGGAGCGGGTTCAAGCCGAAAATTCCCTGCGACACGCGTGGAATAAAAACGATGCCAAAATCCTGCATCTATATAGTAATTGGGTAGATATATATAGAATTGCGCAATCTCCTGTTTCGTGGAAAAGCTCGAAGACGGACAGGCACGGCAGGGCCGGAAGGACCTTGACCAGGGCCAAGAAACCAGAAAGTTGCAGTATACCGGTGGTTCTTCTTACATTGTCTCGCTCCCCAAAAAATGGATTCAGGACCTCGGCCTGAAACAAGGTGATCACGTAGTCATCATGAGGCAGGCAAACTCTGTGCTACAGATTGCCCCGGCCTCTAAGAGGATGGCAAAAGAACAGAAGGAGGCAACCATCGAAGTAGGCAAGGAAAATAACCCCTACTTTATTGCACGCAAGCTGATTGCGCTTTACTTTCTTGGATACAACGTAATCACCATAGTCCCCAAGGAGGACAGGCTCATTGCCGAGCAGAGGGAAGTCATAAAGAACATCGTGCGGAGGATCCTGATGGGAACAGAGATCATTGCCGACTCGGCTTCCGGCATCACGCTCCAGGTACTCATCAACCTTCTCGACCTTTCTGTGGACGCGGCTTTCAAAAGGATGCTGCTCATCGCAAAGTCGATGTACCGCGACACCATGCTTGCTCTGCAGGAAAACAACCTGGAGCTCGCAGGCGAAGTGGTAAAGTCTGACGACGAGGTCGACAGGTTCAGCTTTTACATAGTTAGGCAGCTGAAAATAGCGATCAAGAACGAGCACCTGCTCAAAGAGATCGGGCTCGAGGAGCCGAGGAACTGCCTGGGATACAGGCTTATTGCGAAATCTGTCGAGCGAGTGGCCGACCATGCAGTGATCATATCAAAAGACATAATCGACATGCACCGCCCGCTGAACAAGGACGTGGTTGACAAGATTTCACACATGTGCTCATTTGCCCTGGAAGTTCTGGATGACGCCTGCCTCTCGATGTTCACCCGGGATTACGAGGCTGCTGACAAGGCGATAGAAAAGTCAAGAAAGATAGAAGATCTGGAAAAGTCGATCATACGCATGGTCACAAAGCCCAAGGACGTGAATGACCTTTACAGGATCAAGTTGATCACCGACAACGTGAGGCGTGTGGCCGAATATGCCTCCGACATTGCCGAGATAGTCCTCAACATGACCGTCCAGCAGACGCTGCGAAGAAAGGATTAATTCCGCGGCAATCGGTGTAAACAATCATTGTCCTACTGCGAGCTTTGTGGCCGGCAGAGCGCCGAGAAGAAAAAAGTAATTGTTGACGGCACCGTATTCAATGTCTGCATCCCATGCTCAAAGCACGGAAAACCATACGTTGCCCCGCAGTTTGCTGCAAAGAAAAAGGCTACTCCTGCCCGGCCGGTGACCAGGATCACGATGTCGGACCAGACGATGCTGACACCGGATTTCGCGGGCCGGATCAGGGAAGCCAGGACAAAGCTGGGGCTCACCCACGAGCAGCTTGCGATGAAAATGAATGAAAAAGTGCAGCAGATTAGGAAATTTGAAACGGGCGCTCTAAAGCCGGACGAAATCTTTGCCAAAAAGCTGGAGCGCTTCCTCGGGATAAGGCTCTACGTTAGCATTGAGGACTCGGCCGGCGATGGTAGCTAGATGTCGGCAGGGCTGAGGAAGGCAATTCTCATCACGTACCCGCTGGAGCAGGCGAGCACGGAGGCGATTTCGCTGGCAGAAGCGGCGGGCTATTCCGTCGAAAGAGTCGTGACACAGCGGCAGATCAACAAGTCCAGGTACGGCGTCGGCAAGGGAAAAGCCGACGAGGTCAAGGCTCTTGTTGATGAGCTCAAGCCAGAAGTCATACTGTTTGACGAAGTGCTCAAGCCGAGCCAGGCATACAACCTCGCTAGCCTCTGCAAGGTCGAAATTATTGACCGCGAGCGCCTCATCCTTGAAATCTTTGAAAGGAGGGCGAGCACGGCAGAATCAAGGATCCAGATCAAGCTGGCGCAGCTACGGTACGACCTCACTCGAGCCAGGGACAAGGTTAGGCTAGCAAAGGCCGGTGAGCAGCCGGGGTTCTTTGGTATGGGCAAATATCAGGCGGATGTCTACTTCCTCGATATCAGGAGTCACATCGTGATACTGAAGAAAAAGCTGGAACGGGAAGAAAAAAGGCGCCAGCTGCACAGAAATCAGCGCGCAAGGTCCGGCCTCCCGACGGTATCGCTAGCTGGCTACACATCGGCCGGCAAGACAACTCTGTTCAACACCCTGACCGGCGAAGTCAAGCAGACCGGGCAGGGGCTGTTCACGACACTGTCGACGTTTACCCGCGCCATCGACCTCGGCGGCAACAAGGCCCTGATAAACGACACGGTTGGATTTGTCAGCAAGTTGCCGGCCTACATGATCGACGCGTTCAAGTCAACGCTTGACGAGCTGAGGTACGCAAACTTGATACTGCTCGTCCTTGACGTGAGCGATCCGGCCGATGTCATGTACAGAAAGTATCAGAGCTCCCTAGAGGTGATAAACGAATTCGAAGTCCCTCCGACCAGGATCGTCTACGTGCTCAACAAAGTTGACTCAACCAGCATGGCCGACGCGTTCGACAAGGCCGGGGCGCTTGGGATACTGGAGACCAGGCGAGTCGTGCCCATTTCTGCAAAGACCGGCGAGAACGTCGGCCAGTTGAAGGATGTCGTCAGGTCGATGCTCTTTGAGGCCGAACCAGAGAAGAGAAAGGAGCCCACTAAAGTGGAAGGTCGGCCCCAGCCATGACGGTGCACGTTCTTAGGATAGGCCACAGGCTGGTCCGCGACGACAGAGTGACCACGCACGCCGCGCTTGTCGCCAGGGCGTTTGGCGCGGAAAAGATCTACATGACCGGAATCGATCAGTCAGTTGCCGAAACAGTTGCCGGGGTGGGAGAACGATGGGGCGGAAAATTTGAAGTCGAGATAGTGCCGGACTGGAAGGCGGTGGCGAAGGGGTGGAAAAAAGCCGGAGGCGCAATAGCCCACCTCACGATGTACGGGATCGGAATTGAATCCGCCGCACAGGCGCTCAGGAAGAAAAAGGATATCCTCGTGATAATTGGCTCGGAGAAGGTCCCCCGCGAAGCATACGAGCTTGCCGACTTTAATGTCTCTGTCGGAAGCCAGCCGCATTCTGAAATAGCCGCGCTCGCGATTTTCCTTGACAGGATATTCAAGGGTCGGGAACTGCAAAAAAAATTCACTGGCGGCAAGTTGAAAATAATCCCATCCGAAAGGGGCAAGCTTGTGGAAGAGAGCAAGTAATGTTTTAATTGCGATGACGGGGTGAGCGCGGCAGTGATGACACTAACCTGCGCCGATCGCCACTTCAGCGAGATGAGGAAATGCACCTCGACTGATACAGAATCAGTTTCAAATGGTGCACAACAAATTTTTTAGCTGTCATCACTGCAAACGTTTGCTTCCTGCATGGACGCTGCGGCCATTTTGATTGCAGTCAACCTTGAGGATGGCGCTGCGTCGCGTTCATGCCTGCTTCATGAGCGCGGAAATGGAACTTGCAATATCTGACTTTGCGAATAGCACCTGGATAGCGTCGTCCTTGCGCTTCTTCGCCGGGTTGAGCTCCAGGATGTTAAGCTGGCCATCTATCGTAAATTCCAGGTGCATGGATTTCTTGGCGATGCTGGCGTTTCTTATCCCAAAGCGCTTGCCTGCGATACTGTCCGCGCTTGAAACCCCAAGCGCGGTAAGCATGGCGACGGCATCGACAAACGAATTCAAGAGCGCAAAGAGAGGGTCCGGCTTGTCGTCCTTGGCTGCTACTCCCCACTTTACCTTGCTGTCGGAAGTAGAGGCCAGCGTGTCAAACCGCTTTACAAACTCGCCAAAAACGGATTCCATCGTAACGTCAACGACGTTACCGGATCTCGCAAACTGAGAGGTGACTTTTTGGTCCGTAAACTCCATTCCGCGATACTTTGCATACAGCAGCGGCTGACCGTATTTGACGACGTAGGCCTCACACCCTTCGATCTGGGAGATTATTCGCAGAAAGTATTCCTTAGAGGTCGCGTTTCTAGCTGCCGCGTTCAGCTTTGCGATTATCATCAGCCTTGCCAGGTCGCGCACAAAGTCGTCCGCGTACCGCGGATGATCTTCGAAATCATAGCGGACCTCCTCCACCACCAAAGGTACCTGACTAGCCGGTCGTCAGGATTTATTTTTTCTCGAGCTAGCTTGTCGGCTGAGCCGTAATAATCACTCTTTAGCATGAAATATTAGGTTCGGCCGGGTTTGAGGAGCGTTGGCCGGAGACCCCAGCACGCACTCATTCACCCCGTCAGCCGATTTGCTGGAGCAAAGCAACGTGGCCAGGTTTATGAAGAGACACGGGATTTCGGATTGGCACCAGCTCGTGGAAAAGGCCAACGCCGACATTGAGTGGTACTGGGACGCCGTCAACAGCGACCTCGGCATAGAGTGGTTTTCCAAGTATGACAGGGTTTGCGACCAGTCAAAGGGAGTTCAGTTTGCCAGGTGGTTTGTAAACGGAAAATGCAACATCGTTGCAAATGCGGTTGACAGGCATGCCAGGTCGCAGCCCGACAATGTGGCCTACATCTTTGCTGGCCAGTCCGGAGCAAAGCAGTTGACGTACAGCCAGCTTGAAAAACAGGTAAGCAGGCTTGCAGGCGCGCTCTTAGGCGCCGGTATCCGCAGAGGCGATGTTGTCGGGATTTACATGCCCATGGTTGAAGAGGCGTTTTGCGCGATACTTGCATGCTCTAGGATAGGGGCTGTTCACACTACAGTTTTTTCCGGCTACAGCTCCCAGGCCCTGCACGCAAGACTCGTGGATTCTAATGCAAAGATGCTATTCACCGCAGACTCGGTCAGCAGGAAGGGTAGAGAGATTGACCTCAGGGACAGCTGGAAGAGCGCTATAGAAGGCACTGCCGTAAAGCAGGTGATCTCTACCGGGAGTGGCGAGGCCGGCTTTTCCGATTTTGTCAACTCTGGCAGCCCGGCCGATACCGCAGCGATGGATTCGGAGGATCCGCTATTCATCCTGTACACTTCGGGCACGACCGGCGAGCCCAAGGGCACGGTCCAGGTGCATGGCGGCTTTACAGTGGTTGCCGCGCAGCAGGCGGCATACCTTGTCGACATGAAGCCAAGCGACACCCTATTCTGGTACGCCGACATCGGATGGATAACAGGCCAGGTCTGGTCGCTGTACGGCAGCGCGATTGTGGGCGGAACTTCGGTTATCTATGACGACGCCCTTGACTATCCCGATCCAGATACCTGGTGCAGACTGATCGAAAAGCACAGACCGTCGATCTTTGGCGTGGCGCCCACGGCCATCAGGCACTTCATGAAAAGCGGCGCATTGCCGGGACGCCACGACCTCTCGTCTCTCCGGATTCTTGCGACGACCGGCGAACCGATCAACAGCGAGGCATGGGACTGGTACTTTCACAAAGTTGGAGGGAGCAGATGCCCCGTGATCAACGTTTCAGGCGGCACCGAAATCGGCGGAGCCATCCTTGGAGCGCTGCCGGTGATGAGCCTGAAGCCATGCACCGTAGGGTGCCCGGTCCCGGGGTTCGACGCGGACGTCTTTGACGAAGCAGGGAACAGCGTCAGTGAAGGGGAGGGCTACCTTGTGATAAAAAAGCCGTGGCCTTCGATGACCAGAGGGTTGCTCAACAACCCGGGGCGGTTCGCAGAATCGTACTGGGCTAAGTACAAAGACGTCTGGTACCACGGGGACATGGTCTTTGTTGATTCCGACGGCCTCTGGTACATGAGGGGCAGGGTCGACGACATCATAAAGGTCTCCGGCCACAGGCTGGGGACGGCAGAAATAGAAGAAGCGGCTGCTTCGCACCCGGCGGTCGCAGAGGCCGCAGCAGTCGGCAGGCCGGACGACATGAAAGGCGAATCAATAGTTATTTGTGTCGTCCTGAAACCCGGCGCCAAGTCCGAGAGTCTGGCCGAGGAAATAAAGGGAAAAGTCGAGGAGAAGATAGGACGGTTCGCTCGTCCGGATGAGGTGCGCTTTGTGTCCGACCTGCCAAAGACCAGGACGGGCAAGCTGGTCCGGAGGCTACTGAAGGCAAAGGCCGCAGGCCAGCCGCTTGACGCCCAGGACCTCTCCGCCATCGAGAACCCACTCAGCCTCGAGGAAAAATAGGATATCACTAGCGATAACATCTAGATACCCGAGCGTGAGATGTATCTCGGCAAGCATGGCGAAGCTTTATTTTGTCATTGGATTCGAGTAGCAACATACCGACATGCTGACAGAAGGCGAAAGCGACAGGAAAAAGTTCGAGCTCCCAGGGAGCAAGGCTCACTATGCCCCATCCCTTACGTTCACGATAACCCACATGCGGCTCGAAATTAACACGGATTTCGAAGAGAAGAAAATAGAGTGCAAGCAGCACCTTGACATCGCCATAGTGAGCGACACCGACTCGGTGGAGCTAGACGCCTCGGAGGTTGACATAAAGTCGGTTTCGCTTTCAGGCAAGCTGCAGTTCCGGACGGTCGGCGACAAGCTGTCCGTAAAGCTGGGCAGGACTTACAGGCAGGGAAGCGCAATCAGGCTCGAAATCCAGTACTCTGCGCGACCCCGCAGGGGCTTTTACTTTATCTCGCCGGACAAATCCTATCCGTCAAAGCGCGTCGAAGCATGGACGCAGGGCGAGTCCACGGAAGCAAAGTTCTGGTTCCCCTGCGTTGATCATCCTCAGGTAAAGTTCACTAGCGACGTTTCTGTGGGAGCGCCGCCGGGAATGATCGCGATTTCAAACGGCAAACTGCTCAAGGTGGAGAAGAGGGGCAAGGGACAGATATTCCACTATTCAAGCTCGGACCCCCACCCGGCATACCTGGTCTCGGTCGTCATCGGCAACTATGCCCAGTCCGGCAACGGGATCCTCCAGTACTACGTACCTGCTGACAGAAAGCAAGACGCTGACAGGTCGTTTGAACACACCGCGGAGATGCTCAAGTTCTTTGAGGACTATTTGGGGACAAAGTACCCGTATGAAAAATATTCGCAGGTGGCCGTTCAGGACTTTGTCTACGGCGGCATGGAAAATTCCAGCTGCACCACGCTGACGCTGGACACGCTGCACGACAAGAAGGCCCACCTCGACTTTACTAGCGACTACCTGGTATCGCATGAGCTTGCGCACCAGTGGTTTGGAGACCTTGTTACTTGCAGGGACTGGCAGCACGTCTGGCTAAACGAAGGGTTTGCCACGTATTGCGAGGCCCTTTACTGGGAGTCCAGCAGGGGCAAGGACGAATTCCAGTACTATGTGATGCGTACCGCAGACGATTATCTTGAGGAAGCCGGGAGCAGATACGTAAGGCCAATCGTTACGAAGACTTACAAGCACCCTGACGACCTATTTGACAGGCATACCTACGAAAAGGGCGGCTGCGTGCTTCACATGCTGCGTAACCACGTCGGCGACGCCAGTTTCAGGAGGTCGCTCAAGACCTACCTCCACCGGTTTGGAAACGGCACCGCTGAGACATACGACCTGCGCAAGATCTTTGAACTCGAGACCGGCAAGAGCCTCCAACAGTTCTTTGACCAGTGGATCTACAGGGAAGGCCACCCCGTCCTCAAGGTAGAGTTCACTACCGACCAAACCTTTGCAAAGATAAAGTTGGAACAGACTCAGCAGGGCGAGCCGTTTGAATTTGCGCTAGATGTCAAGCTCGCCTTTGCAAAGGGCGAAAAAGTGCACACGTTCAACATCACCGACAAAGAGACTGCACTTCAGATCCCAGTCGACGGTCATGTTGAGTGGTTTTCGATAGACCCTCAGTTCAAAATCCTAAAGGTCATCACTGTCAAAGCGCCCAAGGAAATGCTCATTGCTCAGCTTCGCAACGGCGGCACCGTCGTGGAAAGGGTAGAGGCCGCCAGGGCGCTCAGGGAAAACTCTGCCGAGTCAGTGGTGGACGCTCTCTATTCTGCGATAATGGAAGACAAGTTCTGGGGGGTCGCAGCGGAGGCGGCAAAGAGCCTGGGCTCGATAAGGACAGACTATTCGTTTGAAGCGCTCAAAAAGGCGCTCAAAGTAGAGCACCCAAAAGCAAGGCGAGCCGTTGTCAGGGCCCTTGGCGAATTCAAGCGGCCTGAAGTTCTCGCAGTTCTAAAGACGGTACTGCAGGGCGACGCCAGCTATTTCGTAGAGTCCGAGGCGGCTACCGCGATAGGCAAGGCGAAAAGCAGGCAGGCGATCCCGCTGCTGAAAAAGGCGGCAGAAGGAACGAGTTTTCAGAACATAGTTGCGCAGGGGGCAATCTCTGGCCTCATGCATTTTGCCGGCGACAAGGAGATTGCGTCTTTCCTGGTTGAAAAAAGCAAGTACGGAAACCACCACAGGGTCAGGGAGGCGGCGACGTTTGCCCTCGGCAAGTTCGTGCGCGAAGTCCCCGGAATCTCGGACCACCTAAAGTCGCTGCTTGAAGACAAGTGGTTCCGCGTGCGCATCAATGCATGTAGGGCGTTCGCGGATGCCGAAGATCTAAAATCAATCCCTGACCTGACTCGGACAGCAGAGCGCGACCTTGACCACAGGGTGCGCAGGGTTGCCGAGGAATGCATCAACCTGATCAAGGAGGCCGCGACCAAGCCAAGGGAAGTTGCAGAGATGAGAGAGGAGCTGGACAGGATCAAGTCAAAGAACCTCGAGATGCTTCAAAAAGTCGACAGGCTGGAGAGGGAGTTCCGCTAGCCTTCTTCTTTCAGAAACCCAAGTACCAGCGCGTTGAATATTTCCGGGCGCTCGGCATGCGGCCTGTGCCCGCAGCGTTCAAGCAAGACTGCTCTAGAGTTTTTCATTCGCAGATATGGCCAAGCGAACCTTGCAGGGATCATGATGTCCTCCTTGCCCCAGAGAAGCAGCGTCGGCGAACTAATCCTTCCAAGGCGACTGCCGAGCCTCGGAGCCGACGCGCTTTCCTTAAGCGCCGAATGGAAGGCCTCCCGGGCCCCTGGCTGTGACATCCTTTCAAACACCTGCTCTGCATAGGCATCGTCCACCGGCTTTTTGTCGACGGCGTAAAGTGCCTGCGCGACTTCTTTCGGCGATCTCGCGGAAGTGACTTTTACATAGCGCTTT
Organism: Nitrososphaera sp.; assembly: GCA_035281285.1. Lineage (GTDB taxonomy): Archaea > Thermoproteota > Nitrososphaeria > Nitrososphaerales > Nitrososphaeraceae > Nitrososphaera. The sequence continues at coordinate 1,416 of DATEEE010000173.1, read as the reverse complement.
AACGCCGCGGTCGGCCTGAAAGAGCGAGGCAGCGCCCCCGCCGGAGAAACGAGGACGAGCCGACCGACAAGATCCGGTCTTGCTATCGCAAGTTCCGCAGCGATCTGGCCGCCGAGAGATGAGCCCACTATGGAGGTGTTTTGAAGGCCGAAGCGGCCAATAAATTTGATCATAAAGTCCCTGTAGAATTCAACCGTGTAGTCGATCAGCGGCTTGTCACTCTGGCCGAACCCGGGGAGATCAAGCGCAAAGACCCTGGCGCCACGCGAGAGCGCGTCGATGTTGTACCTCCAGCTGTCAATGGATCCTCCCAGCCCGTGGACAAGAAGCACGGGGCTTCCCCGCCCCTTTTCCATCGTCCGAACTCTGATCCCGTCTATGCGAACATGTTCCAACTGCATTGGGAGCTCCGCCCTAGCCGGTAAAAACCTTGCGGTAAAGTAGGAACTGCTCTGACTCGCTCAGGCCAAAACGCCTGGCTGCTTCCGCGATTCTGCGGTCCTGTGGAAAGAGCACCTGCAGCCGCTCGTACCCGCGATCTGCGAAAACGCCCACCACGTACGCCACCAGCTCGTCCAGGATGTTCTCGCTCTCCGAATCAAGGTACACAAGCTGTAGCACGTTTTTTCTTTCCCAGTAGCCCTCCCTGTTAATCACGGCAATTCCCGCCGGAGGACTGCCTGCAACGATGAGCCTCTGGTTTTCTACGAGCATTTTGATGGCGGCCGCGTCGAGTGGATACCATCGCCAGGATTCAACATACTTTTTTGCTGATTGCTGGTAGATCCTGGAATTTCCAAGATAGTCCAATATTTCCGGGAGATCGCCTTTTATTGCGACGCGCGCTGACGTCGATCCGATCCTCTGCGGGCTGTTCGTAGCGTAGTACGACCAGTTAGCTATCACGGAGAATCCGTTCCGTTCCATCATGTTCTGCGAAGGAGTATTGTCTGCTGCCACTATTGCAAGAGCGCCTGAAACTCCTTCTTGCTCGCCAAAGCGCAGCATCTTTTCGACAAGCGCGTTAGCGACTCCTGCACGGCGGTAATCCGGGTGCACCCTGATGCCCTCAAGCCACACGTCTGCAGCGCCCGTGCAGACCGCGGCGTGCGCTAGCCCAACTCTTCTCCGCATAGACTCTGCCACGAACAGCTGCCCGGCGGAATCGTTGACCCACAGGTCCCAGACCTGATCTATATAGTCGCCCCAGCTGAAAGTGTTTTTGCAAAAGTCGAGAATGTCGTTCCTGTCGCTTCCAAGCGCGTTGCGAATCGCAATCAATTCGCAGCTTCAGCCGCGGCGGCGTCTTCCATTTCCTGCATCATGGTCGCAACGAACTGCTTTACCCCGCTGATGAACCGGGTCGCTCCATCAAGCGACGACGTTTCATTGAATATGGTTACTACGTACGAATTT
>DATEEE010000172.1:0-3359 GCA_035281285.1 Nitrososphaera sp. | reverse complement strand
TTAACGACTCCCCTGACGCCGCAGAGTCCGATCTTGCCTTCCGGAATTTCGCAGTACCTAGCGCACGCTGTGCACTTTACCCGCCCGTTGGGCAGCTGAACGGCCAGCTCTGCGTCTTTGCCTGGGACAGAGGCCTGCATTGTCATTGATGCGACTTTTTCGCTTATAAATCGTCCTAGGTTAGAGGGGTCGATCATCTTCCCGCTTTTTTCTGGATCGCCCGTACATCACCATCAGGAAAAGGCACGCAAAGCCGATGAACTCTGGTATTATGAAAAGCCAGAACCGCTTCTCTGGCGGCGCATAATAATCCGATAGGCTTGCAACTGGCCCGCCGATCAACCCTCCGAAAAGGCCTGCCATTATGAGAATCGTAATTAGCCTTTCTCTTTCCATCTGCAGTCAGGCGGCCACTCTCATCAAGTCGACTTCATTCGATCTTGCCCTGATCTCCGTGGGCGCAGTGTAGTCATGCTTGCCCCATGATACCCGTATCTCGGCATGCAGCCTGTGAGAGCCCGAGTCAAGGTCGCTTCCGCTCAGCTCGATGACCTTGTTGACGTCGAAAAGTAGCGACTGGGCTTCTTCCACCGTTAGCGGGTAATGTGGAGTCTCGTCCTTCACTATCGAGACCCAGATCCTGTGTTCAATCTTGGGGTTGCGCGTCCAGAATAGCGCGGCCTTGCGGACGAATTTCAGAGGCATGATTACTTTTCTCCCGGATTTGATGTCCACTTCGATCGTCATCCGAAAGCCGTTGTCGTGTTTGTTGTACGCGCGCTCCCAGTTTTTTTGAGAGAATGCCTCCCTTATTCCGCCCTGAATCTTGAAACTCAAGCTGAGAGTAAGCGGCTGGCCCGCCTTTACGCTGTCCTGCGATTTGGAAAAGCTGGCATCTGCAATGAAACTGTTGCTGCTTTCGGCCATGCCCTGCCTGCATGGTATCATTTATATCCTCAATAAGTAGTTGTCTGTATGACGCCTTTATGCTCGCAGAAGTTTCAGACGTCAAGGACAATGAAATAGAGATCAAGGTACAGGATGAAGATATCTCGATTCTTTACGTGGTCCAGCACGAGCTGCTGAAGGAAAGGAGCGTCGACTTTGCCGGAGTTATCCAAAAGCACCCGCTCACAAAAGAATTCCAGCTGCGCGTTGTTACAAAGAGAAAGGACCCGATGGAAGTAATTCAGGACGCCTCTTCTTCCGCGATGGAATATTCAAAAGACCTGGCAGGCCTGATCAAGTCCGCCATCAAAAAGTAAGGAAGGTGCAGCTGCATTGCGCTTTTGTCCATCTTGCGAAACCCATCCTCGCATGAAGCCCAAGGCCGAGGGCACTCTGGTCTGCCCGCAGTGCGGTTTCAAGTCAAAGAAAGAGGACGAAGGGTCCGCCAAGGACACGGCGCGCAGGCAGGCGGGCTCTGAAGCATCGCTCAAGGTACTCGACGGCGGCGAGACGGTGGAGGCGCTGCCGACCACCACGATAGAGTGTCCGCAGTGCAAAAACGACACGGCGTTCTGGTGGATGCTGCAGACAAGGTCTGCGGACGAAGCAACGACGCAGTTCTACCGCTGCACGAAATGCAGCCATACCTGGCGCAATTACGCCTGAAATCCGCGTTATCGCAATGTTTAAAATCCGAAGTAGCTCCCACATAGCTTACTTTGGTGTTTGTCGCTAGAACAAAGTCCCCCGAAGAGTGGAAGGCTGTCACCTCCGCGATATCAACTCTCGTTGACGAGGCCACGTTTGAGGCCGCGGCCGAAGGGATTTCGTTCAGGGGAATGGATCCGTCGCACATTGCTCTGATCGACATACACTGGCCGAATTCTGCTTTTGAAAAATACGAATGCGACAGCGTTGTAAAGTTTGGAATTAGGGTCGACGAATTTTCAAAGCTCGTCAGGCGGGCCGACAAGAAAGACGCAATAGAGATCGGGATCGGAGACGACAGCATGCTCCACGTAAAGATGTCAAACGGCTACAAGCGCGAGTACAAGACGCGCCTTATCGAAAGCTCTGCAAGTTCCACTCCCCTACCAAAGCTCAATTTCAATTCCAAGGTAATCCTCACGGCGGCCGCATTTGACAAGATCCTCTCCGACGTGCAGGTTGTGTCAGAGTACGTGTCAATAGAGTCAAAGTCCGGCAGAGTCGCGTTCACCGGGAGGGGCGATTCTGGCGAGGCCGATATCGGCCTCGAAAAGGGAGACGAGGGTCTCGAGGAGCTTGCGGTGAAGGAGGAGAGCAAGGCCACCTACAGCCTTGACTACCTGTCAAAAATAACAAAGGCCGTAGTCTCAATGGGCGGATCCGTTGCTGCGGAATATTCAAGCAAGATGCCTCTCCGGCTGGAATTCAGGATAGCAAACGTAGGCAGGATTCATTTTTACTTGGCACCACGGGTCCAGGACTGAGCTCATGCGTCTGGTGATGAAGTTTGGCGGCACTGCGGTGGACTCGCCTGACAAAGTCCGCAGCGTCGCGCAGCTTGTGAAGTCGCACGCAAAGTCAAATAGCATTGTCTGCGTCGTCTCGGCGGTAAGGGGCATGACAGACGGCCTGCTCGCAGTGTCAGACAGCGTAAGACGGGGCGACAAGAATTCCATTGCAGAGTTTGTGAGCAAGTACTCCAAAATGCATGTCGAGATCGTCGAAGGCGCGATATCTGATCGCAAGCTCAGGGAGGAAGCTTCGGGCATTGTGCGAAGGATCTTTGGCGAGCTTGAAGAGGTCCTGGGCGGGATCGTGCTACTCGGCGAAGTCACCCCCAAGTCACAGGATTACCTGCTGTCGTTCGGCGAGCGGCTCTCAGCGCCTATTGTGTCATACGCGCTGCAGGACGCAGGAGTAAAGTCGACCCACATGACGGGCAAGGAAGCAGGCATTGTGACCGATTCAAACTTTGGAGAGGCCCGCCCTCTGATAGACACCACCAAGCTGAGAGTGAGCCACCAGCTCGAGCCGATCTTGAAGGACTCTTCTGTTCCTGTAGTGACCGGGTTCATCGGAGCCGACCAGAACGGCAACACCACTACGATCGGAAGGGGCGGCTCTGACTACACAGCCACGATAATCGGAGCAAGCATTGGTGCCGACGAAGTATGGCTGTGGAGCGACGTTGACGGACTCATGACTGCCGACCCCAAGATTGTAAAGGACGCTCAGGTTCTCAAGGAAGTTTCGTTTTCGGAGGCCATGGAGCTCGCGCTGTTTGGCGCCAAGTACATGCACCCCAGGGCGCTAGAGCCGGTGATGGAGACTAAAATCCCGATCAGGATACGCAACACTTTCAACGTGAAGCACCTCGGGACTGTAATCACGCAGAACCCCAGCAAAGAGTCTCAGAAAATAGT
>DATEEE010000171.1:0-4710 GCA_035281285.1 Nitrososphaera sp. | reverse complement strand
TGGCGCCAAGTACATGCACCCCAGGGCGCTAGAGCCGGTGATGGAGACTAAAATCCCGATCAGGATACGCAACACTTTCAACGTGAAGCACCTCGGGACTGTAATCACGCAGAACCCCAGCAAAGAGTCTCAGAAAATAGTAAAGTCCGTGAGCGCTATCAGGCATACAGCCCTCATTGACGTGAGCGGCGGAGGGATGGTCGGCGCACCGGGAACAGCGGCCAAGATTTTCGACACGCTTGCAAAGAACAGGGTGAACATCATGATGATTTCCCAGAGCCCGTCTGAGTCAAGCATAACAATGGTCGTCAGGAAGAGCGACCTTGACAAGGCCACGACTACCCTCGAGCTGAACCTCCTCGGCAAGGTAATCAAGCACGTCAATGTAAACGACGACGTTGCGGTGATTGCTGTGGTCGGATCGGGAATGAGGGGGATAAAGGGAGTCGCGGCGAAGGTCTTTGGCGCGGTGGCAAAGCGCGGCGTAAACGTCATAATGATTGCGCAGGGATCATCCGAGCTCAACCTTGCGTTTGTCGTCAATGACAGCGACTGTGAGCAGGCCGTCAGAGCGCTTCATGACGAATTCGGCCTTGCCGGCCGGGCAAGAAAGGGATAAATTGCATTCCAGCCGTTCGGCATTTTGCACATGAGCTCAAGAAGGGGCAAGCTGTACGTAGTCGGGGTCGGGCCTGGAAGCCATGACCACATGACGTACAGGGCAAAGCAGGTGATCGAGGAGAGCGAAGTCATTGTAGGCTACGAGACTTATGTAGGCCTTGTTGAGGACCTGATTGCCGGAAAGGAGGTTTATCGCTACGCCATGACCCAGGAAGTCGACAGGGCAAACCAGGCGATCGGCTTTGCCGAAAGCGGAAGGGTAGTTTCGCTTGTATCTTCAGGCGACCCCGGCATCTATGGAATGGTCGGGCTAATTTATGAAATCCTGGCAGAAAAGGGCTGGGACAGGCAAACAGGCATCTACGTCGAGTCGGTGCCCGGAGTGTCCTCCCTGAATTCATGCGCCGCGCTGGTCGGGTCGCCGCTAATGACTGACTTTGCGGTGGTCAGCATGAGCGACTTGCTTGTGCCATGGGAGATCATTGTCAAGCGCGTCGAGGCAGCGGCGGTGGGCGACTACGTTACGGTGATCTACAACCCGGCGAGCAAAAAGAGGATCCACCAGCTGCACGACACTCGCGAAATTTTCCTAAAGCACCGCAAGCCAGACACGCCGGTGGCAATTGTAAAGGGCGCTTACCGGGAAAGCCAGCAGGTGGTAGTTACGACGCTTGACAGGATGCTCGAACACCAGGACATGCTCGGCATGATCACGACTGTAATAGTGGGCAACTCGTCGACCTTCAATTACAAGGGCATGATGATAAACCCGCGGGGCTACTCGTCAAAGTACGAGCTGGTAAAGCCTCAGCAGTCCTAGCTCTATATTTTCGCAGAGTTTCGTTTGCCTGAGGCAAGTCATGATAAGAACGAGAGGCTTTACGTTGAGCGTAGTTGTTGGAAAAATGAAAAAGGAAAAAAGGGGTAGGTTTCTTAGATAACCTGCCACGGCCTAGTTGCGAATGTTACACCGAGACCGGCACCGATAATGACAGTCTGGTAGACAATGTTCTCATACGGGATTGGCTTTAGTATCGCATTTCCGTCTACGTTCACTGTCTGACCCCTTCCGAGACCCGGACCTACGTGCTCAACGTTAAGCTGGGTGTGCACGTGATATGTGCCTGGTTCCAGAGCCTTGACAGTGATCGAGTATGGAACTGATCCCCCTGGAGGGATGTCAAAGATGTTACCTGGCGGGTCTCTCGAAAGGAACTCCCATCTGTTGCCTGCGTTTGACGATTCGCTGAACAGTGACAGCCATGCTCTCAGCGGCCTGTTGACCAGACTGTTGAGTTCGCCCGTTACGGTCAGTGTTTCGCCTGTGTTTAGGGTGTTGTCCGAGAATTGCTCGTTATCTATCCTTACGAATCTGCTCTGCAGCTGTGCCTGTACACCATGTGCGTCTGCTACCGGTAAGTATGCGACCACAGCAGACAGCACCATGACAGTCGCAAGAGCCGTTACAACCAACGTCTTGCTTTCCAGCATATCCCTCTATCTTACGCATACCAGAAAGAACAAAGATATATGCTTTGCTCCAGCCCAAATGACGAATCTCGCACTGCTCAAACCTAATTAGTCCCTGCAGCAAAAAGGTGGCTGCCTTTGGCAAACGAGCGTCCTAGTCCTGAGAAGCTTGCCCTTGCGAGCATAGAGGGTGTTGGGCCGGCGACGGAGAAGCGCCTGAGGGAGGCGGGCTTTAGATCAATAAAGGACCTTCTAGTCAGAGGTCCCGTTGACGTGGCCGAGGCAACCGGGATGGAGATGGACGACTCGGTGGACATTTGCAACCGGGCCAGAATTGCTCTCGAGGAGATGGGCGTTATTGACAAGAGCTTTGTCACGGCGACGAGCCTCTACAACAGACAGAGGGAAAAGATCTCGACCGGCGCAAAGGACTTTGACGACCTGCTTGGCGGAGGAGCGGAGACAAAGGCGGTAACGGAAGTTTACGGGGAATTCGGGACTGGCAAGACGCAGCTCTGCCACACGCTCTGCGTGATGGTCCAGCAGGCTAAAGAAGCCGGCGGGCTTGCTGGCAGGGCAGTCTACATCGACACGGAAAATACATTCCGGCCCGAGCGGATCGCATCAATTTCGCGCGCCAGAGGGCTTGACGAAAGGCAGGCGCTGGAGAACATCATTGTTGCCAAGGCCTACAACAGCGCCCACCAAGAGCTGATAATAGAAGAAACGGGGCCTGTCATTGAAGAAAAGAACGTAAGGCTGGTGATAGTCGACTCGGCCGTGGCACATTACCGCGCCGAGTTCCTTGGCCGGGCAACTTTGTCAGAGCGGCAGCAGCGCCTGAACAAGTTCATGCACATCCTAGTCAGGATGGCTGAAACCTATGAAGTTGCTGTTGTATTTACGAACCAGATCCAGTCATCGCCTGACGCTGTCTTTGGCGACGCCGTGAGGCCGACCGGAGGAAACGTGGTCGCTCATACAAGCACGTACAGAGTATACTTGAAAAAATCGGGCAAGAACCGCATAGCAAGGATGGTCGACAGCCCGTATCATGCAGAACGCGAGATCCTCTTTGCGCTTACAGAGAAGGGGATTTCTGATGTGGGCGATTCTAGATAGTATTAAATTAAGGCAATTGGCACGAACGTAACATGCCACGATCTCACGGCACTCGGAGAAAGTCCCGTTCTGTCCTGACAAAGGATAATGTTGTCAGGGGAGTCTCATATCTGCTTCACGATTACAAGGTTGGCGACAAGGTTGTTGTAGACGCTGATCCGAGGGAACACAACACGACGCCCCACAGGAGGTTCCAGGGCAGGATCGGCGAAGTAGAGCTCGTCGGCAGGCGGACGCTCAGGGTTGCGGTAGTCTTTGGCGACAAAAAGAAAATACTGCAGACCAAGTTCAACCACGTAAAGCCGTTCTCCGGCCAGACCAGTGGTGCAGCCGCGCAATGACAGAGATAATCAAAAAGGAACTTGTCACGCTGGCCCAGGTCAAGGACATCCTGGGGACGGTCAAGCCTGACGACATGGACCAGATCCAGAGGTGGACGGCCGACTATGTGACAAAGTTTGCAAAGGTGGAAGGCAAGGCAGCGCAAAAGATGTTCAAAAAGCTGGTGGACGATTGCGACCTGACTCAGGAAGAGGCTGCTGAAGTGATCAACATCATGCCCACTTCCCTCGAGGAGCTCAGGGCTTTTACGTTTGGCTGGAAGAAGCTGATCCTTACGGAAACGCTGGAAAAGATGTTGAACATTCTAAAAGCCGCAGATAACCAAAGTTAAATACACAGTTTTTGCATAGTAGGATCGAGTATTGTCAGGACAGTCTCCGCCTACATATGACGCTGCGGCAGCGCCCCAGCCCGCGAGGACGGATGCAAGCCACTCCGACTATGGGCAGCCGCGCAAGTACGAGGAGTACGCCTACGTGCTCGATTTTACCCCGAGGGGCAAGTCGATTACGGTGCGAGGCAGGGAGGGCGTCATTATTCAGGCCATAGGTGAGGAGAGGCTTACTCTTCTAGAACTGCTTGGAGTCCAGAACGCCACGGTTGATGTTGGCGAGCGGCTTTACATTGGAAGGGAGGGCCGGGACAAGGTGTCAAGCGTCCTGGGCAGGCTTGAATACAACGACATATCGCAGGCTGCAAAAAACGAGCTTCCAACGATAGTGGAAAAGATCGTCATTGCAAATGAAAAGCGTTTTGTTGACTACATCAACGTGTCGCAGCCGATCACGCCGAGGATACACGCGCTGGAGCTCATCCCCGGGATCGGCAAGACGTACATGATGACGATAATCAAAGAAAGGGACAAAAAGAAATTCGAGACATTCACGGACATTCAGACCAGGGTCGGGCTCAGGGAGCCGGCCAGGTTAGTTGCCAAAAGGATAATCGAGGAAATCATGGGCCAGGCAAGAATGAACCTCTTTGTAAGAAAGTAATGCGAGGCCGGCGCCAGAGACTCGGCCAGCACATGTTGGTTGACCGAAAAATCCTAGAAAAAATAGTGCAGGCTGCAAGCATTTCAGGAAACGAAACGGTGTGCGAGGCCGGGACAGGGCTTGGAATTCTCACTTCAGAGCTTTGCAGGCGCTCAAAGTT
>DATEEE010000170.1:0-2185 GCA_035281285.1 Nitrososphaera sp. | reverse complement strand
CATTCAATATCGACCAACCTTTCACTCGGGAGTTCGATGTGAAGGCAGATACTGGCTGGTGCAACGACCGGGTTGCCGGTATGTCTTGACACTACCTTGCTCATGTTGTGGCGAGTCGCATATAATGTCTTGTGGTACAATCGGTTAACCGTAGCCCGATCCTTGCTACCGTATAACGCTAGGAAAGAAATTCCGATAGCCGCCAATCGACATCATAATAAAAAAGGGGAAAAAAGTGCCGGGATTATAGAGAGCTGTGGTGTTTGCAACAGGTGCAGTTATTGGCTAGACACATTTCCGCTTCTTCGTCCATGCACTCTTTACAGCTACACTTCTCTTCAGAGAGAACATCCATAGGGGAGGGGTAAACACTTCTTCTTATTAAGCCCACCGATTTGCACAGGCAGGTTCTGAGCGGTTCTGGTTAGTATGCCCGGTATTTCCGCCTCGGTGAGCGAATTGGTGCAAAAGTGCTTAAGGGATGCGCATCGATTCTTTAGTGCCAGACAAGTCTGTCGGGAGAGTTAGTGGCTCTTGGGCTTGTACGCATAGTTGTGCCAGAGAAGTTCGGCCTCAACTTTTCTTGTCCCAGAGAGCATCCCTTCCAGGTCGACGAGCCGCTGTGTAGCGCCCGGGTCAGCCCTGAGCTGGGAATATTTTTTCTGCTGCCTTACCTTGCGGATAACGTCCATCACTTCCCCCTTCTCGACGCCATGTTTCATGTCGTACTCCAGCTGCTTTACGCATTGGGTGATGCTTCCGTACCTCTTGTGGTTTCTCCGCTCGAATGCGGTTGCGTCGGACGCGAGTCCCTTTGCAAAACGGATGATTACCTTTTCACTATGTTCAAGATGCCAGTCCTTCATTGCAAAATTATTGGACTTCATAGATAGGGTTAGTATAGAACAGGATCCTATATATTTCATAGACCAGTAGATTCTTTTAGTCACCCGAATCAGAGACTTATGGGCGGTTTCTGCCCTAGACCTTTGACTACGACTTTCCATACGCGCCGGTCGATGGGAGGCGCAGGCACGCATGATTTAACCGCCACGGATGGTCAAAATGCCCACCGGTGTATCTGTAATGGTGCTAGATCCCTAACGGCCCTTGCTATCGCAGCCTTCTCGATTGGTCGCAAAATTCGTCTTCAAAGTAAATGCCGACGGGATCCGGCGTGGATTGGCTGGAACGCCGAACCCCGACGACAGGCTTTCACGTAATGCTTCCGTCACGAAGCTTGCAACTCGTTTCACCTTCGATTTTTAAAATATTGCTTACTGAGCAATACTTACATCTCAATAAGTGCCTATTCTCTAGATCTGTCATCTCGGTTCAAACCTAGATTCATTCAGGAAGCAGTCGATTCATGTAAGAAATAGATAAACATGGTTTGTACTATGCAAAAAAGACAAACATGAACTTACGATATTCGATTATTACAAGTAAGCAGCGATTCTTACAAAGTATATTCGCTTGTTAGTGCGAGCGCCCCCGTATTACTAGTAGAATGTGCCTTTTAGCAGTCTTATTCTGCACGGCACTGGTATCAGAACGTCATGGAAATCATAGAATCGATCGCTTGGATCGGCCTCGGGTTCGTCCCGACGCTGGTGGCGCTGGAGCTCATTTCGAGAAAAGGGGTAAAGGGAGTCAAGCACGCGGAAAAACCCGGCCCTTTGCTCGAGATGGAGGTGAAGACCTGAACCATGTACAAGAGTGCGGCCGACGCCCTAATGGGCTTGATCCTTGGGAAGGAGAAAGAAGTTTCAAGGCTTCCCTGGAAAATCAAGAGCATTGAAAAGCCGACTCGTATGCGGAACGGGATCGACTACTACTACGTGGAAGTGACCTTTGGAAACGGCGCACAGTACGGGATTTCCGCGTATGGCGACGAAGCTGGAGAGCTGCGCAGGCGAGCCTTGGCTCTGGAGAGGGGAGGGGAGACCCTTCTCCGGCCTATGGTTGCGCGCTAGTCCACCCACATGTCCTTGTGGATAAACACGTTTGACTTGGGGTCGTACTGTGAAATCATGCCGTAGCTGCTGACGCCTCCTTCGTACTCGTAGGAAAAGTTCATCAGGGTGTATAGCGGCGCCGACCCGGCTTTCACGCTCTGCATCGTTGCCGAGTCAACAAAGACCCAGTACTTCTTTTCCATGTTCGGAAGTAGGGGGCCCAGAAC
>DATEEE010000169.1:0-4046 GCA_035281285.1 Nitrososphaera sp. | reverse complement strand
GTCCTGCTACATCAGGCCGCTGACTTTTGTCGGCCTCCACGGAATCGACCTCAATGTTACCGATGGGTCTCCTACTCACACAGTCATCCTGACTTTTCCGTTTGCCCGCTACTTCAAAGGAGAGGGAATCAAGGCTTGTGTCTCCTCGTGGAGAAGGATTCATGACAGCACAACGCCGCCTTTGGCCAAGGCAGCCGGGAACTACTTGAACTCGGTGCTTGCCACGCAGGAAAGCAGGCGGAATGGCTACGACGAATCAATTCTCTTGGACATGTCCGGAAACGTGAGCGAGGCTTCTGGCGAGAACATCTTTATCGTTCGGAACGGCAGAATCTATACGCCTTTCTTTGCCGAGTCGGCCCTTGAAGGGATTACCCGCGCGACTGCAATAACTCTTGCGAAGGAACTCGGGTATGAAGTCATCGAGCGCCCGATATCGAGGACCGAACTTTACTTGGCAGACGAGATTTTTCTGACTGGGACAGCGGCAGAGATTGTCGCTGTTACCAGCGTAGATGGTCACGATGTGGGGAGCGGCAAGGAGGGCCCGATATCAAAGAACGTCCGTGAAACTTATGCGAAAGTTGTGTCTGCTGGCTCCAAGAAGCATATGGACTGGTTAAGCCCCGTATGGTGACCGCCGATCACGCTAGAATCGCAGTCATTGGTGTAGGCGGATGGGGCAAGAACCACGCTAGGGTTCTCCGGGATTTCGCGTCTCTGGCCGCTATCTGCGATGTCGACGGCGCCCGCGCCAGGGAGCTAGCAGAAAAGTACGGCGCAAAGTCATACTCTTCAGTGGATGAACTGCTTGATAAGGAAAAGCTGGATGGATGCCTTATCTGCACGCCGACAAAGACCCACTCGCACATCGCGAAGAAGGTAATGGAGCATGGAGTCAGTGCCTTTGTAGAGAAGCCGCTTTCGTTTTCCTCAAAAGAGTGTGAAGAAATGGTAGAAGTCGCGCGCAAGAAAAAAGTGCTGCTCACTTCTGGCTACATCGAACGGTTCAACCCAGCTGTGAGCGAAACAAAGAAACTCATAGAAGGCAAGAATTATGGTGAGCCCATGATGATCGAGTTTCACCGGGAGAACAGGATGCCCCTTCAGGTGAAGGACATTGGAATCATCTACGACACCTCCGTTCACGACATCGATACCGCGATGTTTCTATTCGGCGAAACGCCAAAGGTTGTATTTGCAAGAGCTGGCAGCAAGTTCCACGCGTTTGAAGATTTCGCCACGATAATGCTCGGGTTTGAGGGCCAGAAGGTGGCGATCATTGCTTCCAACTGGCTGACTCCAAAGAAAGTTAGGACCTTCAGCGCCGTCTGCACTGACGGGATCATATCCGGCGACTTTATCACCCAGGAGATCCGCATTGATCACGCCGATGCTACGATTGTCCCGCGCCGGTCAGTTCAGGAGCCACTGACGCTTGAACTCGACAATTTCATTCAGGCGATCCAGGGAAAGTCAGAGCTCCTAGTTAGCGGTACCGACGCTACGAACGTTACCCGGGTGGCAGAGGCAGCCATACTTTCGAGCAACACAGGCTCGCCGGTGTATCTGGAGCTGAGCAAGTAGTGAACAAGTCGGCCCTTGAAATCTTGGCCTGTCCCATCGACAAGCACGACCCGCTAGAGCTTTACGAACTGCAGACAGAAGGCGATGAAATACACGAAGGGGTGTTATTCTGCTCGAAATGCAGCAGATATTTTCCTATCATGGGAGAGATAGCAGTAATGCTCCCCGACGAGCTCCGCAAGAAAGATGAAGACCTCGAATTCCTCCAGAAGTGGAAGGGCAGGATCCCTGACAAAGTTATAAAGCAAGGAAATCCATGGCATCTTTGAAAAATTGAGCCGGTACACGCCGCCGGAAGGTGTTGTGAATTTTGTTGCCAAGGACGCTAGGATTGGCAAGAATGTAAAGATTTGGCACTTTGCCTACATCGGAAGCAAGACGGTAATCGGAGACAACGTCATGATTGGCTCACTCACACACGTCGACTACGGAGTAAAAATAGGTAGCAATACGAGGATCGAGGGGTCGGTATACATTCCTCCGATGACAGAGATCGGAAGCGGCGTCTTCATTGGGCCTGCCGCGGCCTTTACGAACGATCCGTACCCAATGAGCCCAAAAATGGTCGGAGTCGTGGTGGAAGACGGGGCAATCATTGGAGGGCGGTCCGTATTCAAACCAGGAGTCCGTGTCGGGAAAAACAGCGTAGTTGCCATGGCCTCGGTAGTTACAAAGGACGTTCCGCCAGAAACCGTCGTAATGGGGCACCCTGCGCGGCCAGCATACTCGCGCGCCCAGTACGATCTGAAAAAGAAAAAGTGGGAGTCTGGCGGCTAACGATGGTTCTCTACTGATATTTCTGACACAAGAAACTGCTAGCCTAACTCTGGGTGTAGCTCGCTATGAGGGGTGGCTTGATGCCTCCGGATTGACAAGAAAAGTCGATTTTGGAGATCTCCCTCCAATCACGTCCAGTACATTCCTGGCCGCTACCTCCCCCATTCTTGACCTGGTCTCCGTCGTCGCGCTTCCGATGTGTGGAAGGAGCACAACGTTCCTTGCCCTGGCAAGAGCACTCGACTTTGGCAGCGGCTCTTTTTCAAAGACGTCCAAACCGGCACCTGCCAGCCACCTTTTTGAAAGAGCGCGTGCCAGGTCTCGCTCGTTGATTACTTGGCCTCTTGATGTATTGATGAGGTACGCTGTTGGCTTCATTTTTCGAAGGGCAGTAGCATTGATGATATGCCTGCTCGATGAGTTGAGGCTGGCATGCACGCTGACAAAGTCGCTCAGAGAGAGAAGATCGTCTAGATCGACGTATTTGACGCCAAGCTGGAGTTCCTTCGCCGGGTCTCTTCGCCTGGTGTTGTATACCACAGTCATGCCGAACCCTTTCGCTCGCCTTGCGACCGCCGAACCTATCCTTCCCAATCCAATTATCCCCAAGGTTGCATTGTGCATATCCGAGCCGAGTAGAAGATCTGGTTTCCATCCGACTTTCCACTTGTGATCTCTGACAAGCCTGTCGCCCTGGACTATTTTGCGAGCGCAGGCAAGGATCAAGGCGAATGCGAGATCGGCTGTCGCCTCTGCGAGCGTGTCCGCCGTGTATGTCACAAAGATTCCCCTGGATGTCGCTTCCTTGATGTCAATGTGCTCGTAGCCCGTGCTGTAAGAGCTTATCACCTTCAGCTGGGGACCGGCCTTATCCATTACCCTGTCGTCTATCCTGTCAGAAAGCATGCACACGATTGCGTCTACGCCTCTCACATTCCTGAGAAGTTCGGACCTTGAGGGCGGAACGTTCTGTTTGTTGACTCTGACGTCACACTTTTCGCGAAGCATAGCCAGACCGTTGTCGGGGAATCGCCGCGTCACGTAGACCTTTTTCCTAGCCACGGAATTCTTGAATTTTCTGCTTACTTATTATGATAGCCCCATCATTTGGCTCCTCGGGCAAAGCTCTGGGCTTGGCAGTCCACAATTATATGCAGCTGTCCCCTTAATTCGACCATAACTTTGTGATTAGAGTTTGTTCGAGACGCACGCTACCGTACTGGATTACACTATCGTTATTTGCACTGCCTGCGCGTTGAAAAAGCATGAGCCAAGTGACCCTCTCGAGCTCGACGGACGATTCCAAGCAAGTCCTTGATTGCCCGTGTCTAGAGTGCAAGCACGAATTCCTAGCAGACTGTATCACCAACTCGTGCAATTGCTGCGACCTCGAGGATGCCTACTTCCTGCTTACCGGCGATGAAGTAAGAGACATGTAGCCGCCGCACAATATCGAAAGTGATCTCAGCGCTAGTTTGAAATTTCTACGACGTTCTTATTCTTCAGATACAGTGAACATTTCGCAATCAGCTTGCTGCAGCTGAATCGCACCATAAAGCATTTTAAGGCTGACATCGATTAGCCTGTAACTCGGGAGAACGGCGTAGTTGCCCTTTTCCCGGTTACGAAGGCAAATACAGAGGGGAGGGGCTCGGGAAAGCAGAATTCCCCGCTGTATCATT
>DATEEE010000168.1:0-27916 GCA_035281285.1 Nitrososphaera sp. | reverse complement strand
CGGTCTGCTGCAAGATGTGCTCTGGGCTTATGATATCGAGTCCGGCATTTGGACTGAGAAGAAAAATTGGGTCTGCTCACCTTCGTGCCCCGCACCCCGTTCAGTTCATTCCATGGTATACGACCAAAACAGCCGACTGTTTATTGTCTTTGGAGGATACCTGGTGTCTGGGCACTCATTTGAAACTAACGAAACGTGGACGTACGATCTAGCCACGAATTCGTGGCAGCTACTACAATTCACATCTGCCGTTCCAGGGCCGCGGCACTGGGGAGCCCTTGAATACAATCCCGAAGACCATATGACCTACCTATTCGGCGGTCATTACAACAAGGGGCCCTGCCCGGGCGATGTAATGTACAATGATGTCTGGCGGCTCGACATCACCGGCCCCAAGCCGACATGGACGAACATGGAACCGCAAGCCGATCCGGATTTCGGTATTCCTGAACCAAGGCAGTCGGACTGGGTGTATAACACAAATGACAAAAAATTGTATGTCTTGGGAGGCAAGAAGGATCTAGGCCCGCCTCTCGATAGCGAATGCGGTTCCGGGGCCAAGGACAGAGAGACGTTCTACAATGATATCTGGAGGTACGATCCGACAGGAAATAAGTGGACCCGGATTCAGGCAGGTCAGACCGACTATACTCATTATCCCAAGGAACGAAGGACCGATATGGTGTACGATCCACTGAATAACAGAGTCATGTTCTTTGGCTCGCTGCCAGTCCCAACTACTTTCTACTTGAAGGACACCTGGATTTACGATTTCGATGACAAAAAATGGTCGACGCTGCAGGATGTCGACAACAAATTGCCCGAAGTTAGGGTAAGATTTGCGGCCGTATGGGATCCGGTGAGGGCTTCAATGTACATCTACGGTATGGATGAATCGTTTGAGAATGTCAGTTTCTGGAAATTGAGCGTTTACCCGACTCCTCTAAATGTCGACTGCTTTGGGAAACAGCCCGCAATTTTTGGCACTGTAGGCGCTGATCAGCTGAATGGCACAAACGCGCAGGATGTATTCCTTGGAATCGACAGCGACGACGTAATCAGAGGGGGAAGGGGCTATGACTTCATATGCGGAGACAAAGGCAACGATTCCCTCTACGGCGAGGCAGGCAATGACAAACTCTATGGATTTGATGGAAGTGACAAGTTATACGGCGGCGCAGGAAACGATCGACTGGTTGGCGGCTCAGGGGACGACAGCCTATATGGAAACTTGGGCGCAGATTTCTTTGATTGCGGCTCTGGTACTGATACTGTCATTGACTTCAAGACGGCTGAAGGAGACGTCAAAACCGCTAGCTGCGAGAACTTTTAACTTATGAAAATCCCTCTTCAAAGACAATTTATACGGCACGCCGGCTAGATGCACACACATCATGGCTTCTCGCAGGAGGAAAAAATCTGGCTCTGCCGGAAAAGATCTCTTGAAAAGCGCGGTAAAGGACTATGACATTCGCAGTTCCGACATTGATTCCATCCTGCGTGGAATGGCCAGCTCTGGAGGGTTTGAATCGCGGAACCTCGCCGCCGGCATTGACATCCTGAGGAGGATGCACAGCGAAAGCAACTGCACGAAATTCCTTTCCTTTGTCGGAGCGCTGATTTCAACAGGAACCCGTGGCATTGTTCGCGACATGCTAAAGAACAAGATGTTTGACGTTGTCATCACCACCTGCGGGGCCCTTGATCACGACATCGCCAAATCCTACGACAAGTACTACGCGGGGGACTTTCGGATGGACGACGAAATGTTGCTGAAGCGGAACGTACACAGGCTGGGCAACGTGCTCGTCCCAATGGACAACTACGGCCCGCTCATTGAGGAAAAGGTTCAATCCGCGCTATCGGAAATGTACGCCAGTGGGAAAAGGGGCGTCGCGACGTATGAAATCACTGATCACATAGGGAGCACCCTTGACGAATCATCGTTCCTGTACTGGGCGCACAAGAACAAGATCCCCGTTATTGTGCCGGGCATAGTGGACGGGGCGGTAGGCAGCCAGGTTTGGCTTTTCCACCAGCAGCACAGAGACTTCAAAATTGACATCCTGAAGGACCAGAACAGGCTGTCAGACATTGTCTTTGAGTCCAAGAAAACAGGAGCCTTCATGGTTGGGGGCGGCATCTCAAAACACCACACCTTGTGGTGGAACCAGTACCGGGGCGGTCTGGACTATGCAGTCTACATCACCACTGCGCCCGAATGGGACGGCAGCCTCAGCGGCGCACTGGTGTCTGAGGCAATCTCGTGGGGAAAGGTCACCACAAAGGCTCGCCAGACAACAATCCACGGAGAGGCGTCTACGCTCCTGCCGTTCATCTACGCCGCGCTTTTGGCAAAGTGAAAGGTTTCCAGCGCGCCTAGAAAGGATTATTAGTTTTCCTGCTATCTCGCAGCTGCGTGGAGCTGCAGGATATCCTCGCGCACTCGCTCAAGGCCGGCAGGATGGCCGGTGGTGTGCTGCGGGAGAATTTCGGCAAGGCCCATGAAGTGTCTGTCAAGACGGATAACACGTTTGTAACCAATGTGGACCGCCAGTCGCAAGAGCTGGTGCTCGGCCACCTGCGGGGAGAATTCCCCGAAATCCCGTTCATTGCAGAAGAACAGGACAACAGGCTTGACGCCTCGCTCAATGACCGCTACTACTTTGTAGTCGATCCACTCGACGGGACTGCGACTTTTGTCAGTGGCGTGCCTTTCTTTTGCGTTTCGATAGCGTTGTGCCGCGGCTCGAAACCGCTTCTCGGCGTGCTCGTTGACCCAAGCCACGCCGAGGAGTTCACCGCGATCGCCGGGAATGGGGCGATGCTCAACGGGGACAAGATTTCAGTCAGTGCCAGGGAGACGCTCGCAGAACTTACGCTGAACGTGAACCACACAAAGTTTGATGACCGGACTTTTGAAAACATCAACAGGAACGTCCTTCGGAAGATCAGGCGGTTCCACAAGCTAGGAAGCCTCTGCCTGGAAGTTGCGTACGTTGCTGCGGGCAGGATTGACGGGACGATTAACAACGATTTGTCCATGTGGGACATTGCAGCAGCAGGCTTGATTCTTGAGGAGGCCGGTGGGATCTGGTCACTTCTCGATGGCTCAAAACCAACTTTTCCGGTCCTGGATAAGATGCACATCTGCGCTAGCAATGGCAAAGTCCACGACGAGCTCTTGGCCGCGATCAGAAAAGGATGACATTGACAGATACGCGAACTGCAAGCTTGGTTTAACCGTCTTTTGCCGAGAATGGCGGTACCTTAAAAAAAGGGTGAAATGCTCCAAATCGGGATGTTAGAAGGAAGTAGGACTATCTTCTCGGCTGGCACATTTCAATTCCAGACGAGGCATTTACTCGTTATTGCAATTCTAGCTCTGGCTTTTACCTCTGCTCTTATCATGCGGTTTTACCCGATAAAATATGGCTACGTGCTAAACGAGTTCGACCCCTACTTCGACTACCGCGCCACTCAGTTCATCCTGGACAACGGACTGGACGCGTACTGGACGTGGCATGATGACATGTCGTGGTACCCGGAGGGGCGCGACGTGGCGGCCACATCACAATCGGTGCTCCACATTACCGCGGCCTACCTCTACCAGGCATTTGGCGGCGGCATGTCCTTGATGGACTTTACGATAGCATTTCCTGCAGTCATGGGCTCGCTCACAGTCGTAGCGGTATTTGCCCTCGTCAGGGTACTGGGCGGCACCACGGCGGGCCTCTTTTCGGCAATCCTCTTTGCTTTCAGCCCTTCTATTATCCAGAGAGGCAACCTCGGCTGGTTCAAGTCAGAGCCGCTGGGTCTGTTCTTTGGCCTAGTTGCGTTCTACCTCTTTATTTCTGCGATAAAGCAGAAAGAGCTGAAATACGCGCTGGCAAAGGCCGTAGTCGGCGCGGTCATTCTTGGACTCGCCAACGGATCTTGGGGAGGCGTCCAGTACTTTGCAATCCCACTGTCGATATTCTTCATCGCCCTCCCGTTCTTCAGAAGAGATCTTACGATTCCCATGTACGTGGTGATCGCTTTCACCGTAGTTTCGCTCCTAAGCTCAGCAGCATTCCCGCGCCCCGGATTATCGTACATCCTGGGTCTGCCGGGCATCGCAATGATCGGGGGAACGGTCTTCCTCGTAATTGCGAATTTCCTAAGGCGCATCGGCGGTCCTCGCCAGCAGCAAAGAAATACGATATACCTGCTGATCGGCTTTATCGCGGCTGCCGCCGGGATTATAGCGGCCGGCGCGTTCATTGCCCCGAGCTACAGGTACTTTAACGCAGTAAACCCGTTCATTAGCACCCAGAACTTTCTCGTCGAATCAGTCGCAGAGCACTTTACGCCGACAGTTGCGGATTACTTTACCGACTTTTCCATACTGCTGATGTTCGCAGGCCTTGGGATCTGGCTCGCGTTCAGGCGGCGTGACGACACCGCGATATTCGCCCTGATTATCGGGTTCACAGGTGTTTACGTCAGCGCCACGTTCGCCAGGTTGCTTGTTTTCGCGTCCATCGGCATAATCGTGCTTGCAGGTCTCGGGCTGTACGAAGTTACCAGGAGCATTTTGGCATATCGCGAGGCAAATGCTTCTTCCGGCCAGGCTTCGGCGGCTGCAAGGGCGACGGCCCTTACCAGGGAGGAGAGGAGAAAAGCAGAGTTCGGTTCTTTCCGGACTCGATCTGGTCAGATCACGCGCATGGCCTACGTCGTAGTCATTATTATGATGCTCTCGATCCCCCTGTTCTTTCCGTCAAACGCCAATTGGTTGAGCTCTGCGGATGTACCAGCGGCAATTTCAAACGGCGGCACCGGTTTCAGGACATCCACTGATGACTGGACCGACGCGCTCAACTGGATTGCGACCAACACACCAGAAGACGCCGTCGTTGCTTCGTGGTGGGACTATGGTTACTGGATCACTACGCTCGGCGAGAGGCCCACGCTTGCGGACAACGCCACCATCAACCAGACTAGGATAGAAACGATTGCAAAGATGCTCATCTCTGACGAGCAGGCAGGGCTAAGGATAGCCCAGGATCTCAGGGCAGATTACATTGTCGTCTATGTTGTGGCTCAGATCAGGCTCTTCGGCTCGCCGGCCGAGCTTGACCCCAGTACCAATGCCACAACCACAGGCGAGCAGGTCCCGCTTTACTCATTGGGGCAGGGAGGCGACGAGAGCAAGAAACAGTGGTTCATGAGGATAGGCGGCTTCAACGAAATGAATTACATTCATGGCGATGGCTTTACGCCGACACCTGCATTCTGGAATAATACGCTGCTAGGCAAAATGATGCCTTTCAGCCCGGCATCGTACGTAATGTTCGGAGGCGACGGGTCGATACAAAACATCCGCAACGCAACCCAGGGATGGCAGCAGGGCTTTGTGGGTCTGTATACAAAGAACATAAAGTACCCGGCAGACGGCGGAGCGGACCAGCCACTTCGACTTGTATACTCTTCACCGAGCTTCAACGAAGGCGAAAACATTGCCTTCGGCGTTTTCGTATATGAGATCAACAAGAGCTACGTTCCACAGCCTGTTGAAGCCCCGGTCATTCCGCCAGAGCCCGTGACACCGGCGCCTGTCGACACCGAAGAGCCGGTGGTCTCGAGCGAAATCGCCGTCATTGAAACGACGCAGGGCACCATAAAGATAGAGTTTTTCCCCGAAGAAGCGCCAGGGCATGTTGAGAACTTCATCAACCTAGCCAACGACGGCTTTTACGACGGTGTGGTGTTCCACAGGTTGGTACCGGGTTTTGTTATCCAGGCCGGTGACCCTAACACTGTAACCGGAACCGACAGGACGATTTGGGGAACGGGGGACCCAGGATACAATATTGACGCCGAGTTTAACGACATCGAACATCAAAGAGGGATAGTTTCGATGGCACGGTCCTTTGACCCGGACAGCGCAGGATCGCAGTTCTTTATCGTACTCGAAAGGAACGCTCAAACGACTAACCTTGACGGCCAGTACACCGTGTTTGGAAGAGTGATCGAAGGCATGGATGTGGTTGACAAAATAGCCGCCCTTGAGAAGATGGCCGGTGCCGACAGCAGCCTGCCGGCCAACCCTGATGATGCAAGGATACTCTCCGTTACCATAGAGGAACGGTAACAGAGTCGGGCTGTAGTCCGCCAGTCGGTATTTCTTGCTCGGCTCAGCAGGTCTACTCCTGCTGCAATATCTTTACGGTACAGGCAGTCACTTTGCTGGCAAACAACTTGGCGTCCTTCTCGCTTCCAACAATGCTTCCGTAATGCATTGGGATCGCAAGTTGCTTCGGCTTTATCCTTTCATTCACAGCTTGCGCGGCTTCGGCTGCAGTCATGACATACGTTCCGGACACCGGCACAAGCGCGACGTCGGGATGAGCCGAAGCCATCTCTGGAATCTCATCCGTATCACCACAGTGGTAAATGCGCGTATTTGCCAGCGTAATAACGAATCCCAACTTGCCGTCTGCCTTTGGGTGGAATGTCTTGTTGGTATTGTACGCTGGAATTGCTTCGATCGCGACTCCTTGAAGTGTGCTCTTTTCGCCTGGAGAGATGCCCTTTATCGCTGACGCGCCTACTTTGCCCAGCTTGCTGGCGCATTCTTTTGCGCATGCGACCACTGTGCTGCTATTGACTATGTGGGAAAGATCTTCGAGGCTCATGTGGTCAAAATGGTCATGGGATATCAGCACTAGGTCGGCGTCACTTTTCATCCTGTGCGCAGCAGACAGCTTGTACGGGTCAATATAGACCGTCTTGCCGCCGGCCACTATCTTGAATCCGTCGTGTCCGAGCCAGTGGAATTCTATCCCTCCATGTTCGAGCATGTCATTCAAGCTGCCGAAATTTACTTAAATGTTGTCTGGGCGGATCTTCGGGTTCGCCACGATAAACCTGTCCCTGCTCAGCGTGAGAACCAGGACTTCGTTGGCTATCAGCCGCCTGCGAAGATTCGTGTCAATTGTGGCGACCGCGCATTTGTTCTTCATCGAATATTCGACAATGGCGTCGTCGACGTGAGAGGCCCTTCCGACTTTGACTTGCTTGAACTTGGCTTGGGTCAACTCGATCGCCGTCTTGGCCAGCGTCGCACGCTTTGGGCCGGACTTTTGGGCAAGCCTTTCCAGCTCCTCGAGCACAATATCCGGAACGATAAAGTCTAGCCTTCCTAACGCCGATTCCACTTTGGGGACTTGCTTTATAGGCTTTGATACCAAGACCATCAGAAAGCTGGTGTCGCAGAGGACTTGCATGCTATACGGCTATTCCCGATCCGATTAGCCGCCATCTCTCTGCTATTCTTCTGCTGAGTGCGACCCGGCTCTTGGGCATCAGGCAAACCGGCTTTTTGAGCTTGACCTCAATTTTTCCGTCGCGAACGCTAGTTACCGTTCCAGTGGCTGCGGCAGTGCCGATGTTAAGTCTCAGGGGTTCCTTTATCTTGATCGGATCGACTTTGACCATCTCCGCAGTTCCCACGGCAGTATCGAATAGGTGGGTTTCGACAGACAGGTCTTCGACGTCATCCGGCAGCGTACCGGGCTTTCCAATGACCGAACCTATCAGTGAATCGCTCTTTGTGTAGGTCGGATCGAGCTTTGTGCCGATGGCAACAAGCCCGCCGGGTTTTACATTCTTGACCAGGCCTGCGCCGGTTCCAAGAGTGGAAATGTGCGAAGTGATCGGCTCGTACTTGCCTTTCTTTTCGTCCACAAGGCCGGGCCGGATCTCTATTTCGTCGTCGATGCTGAATTCTCCCTGCACTAGGGCTCCGCCGATGATGCCTCCGTTTACCTGCTTTATCGGAAGGCCAGGCTTGTTTACGTCAAATGACCTGAGCACGTGCATTATAGGCGGCTTGTCCTTTTGGCGAGGCGGCGTTTTTACGGTAGATTCTATCGCTTCAATTAGCGCATCCATGTTTAACTTGTGCTGAGCCGAAACCGGAATAATTGGGGCCTTGGCTGCCACGCTATCCCTGACGAATTCCTTAATTTGCTTGTAATTGTCAATCGCTTCGTCGTACTCTGTCAGGTCGGCCTTGTTCTGGACCAGAACGATCTGCTGTATGCCTAGAACAGAAAGAGCAAGCAGATGTTCCCTCGTCTGCGGCTGCGGTACCTTTTCATTTGCTGCTACGACAAGAATCGCGCCGTCCATTAGCGCAGCGCCGGATAGCATGTTTGCCATCAGGCTCTCGTGACCCGGAGAATCCACAAAGCTGACTACGCGCAGCAATTTACTTTCGCCGCCGCAGTTTGAACACTTTGGCTGCGTGCTGTAGCCAACGGGTGTCGGGCACTGCGGGCACTTGTAAAACGCCGCGTCGGCGTAGCCTACTTTGATTGTAATGCCCCTTCGCAGCTCTTCGCTGTGGGCGCTGGTCCAGACGCCGGTTATTGCCTCGACCAGCGTAGTCTTGCCGTGGTCAACGTGACCCGACGTGCCAATATTGACGCAGGGCTGGTACCCATACTCTTTGATGTACCAATCCGGCAAGGTCTCTTTCCAGTGCAAATTCAATTGAAGTGAATTTCAGGAGAGATATTAACCTAAGGGAAATTCGCGCGTTACTTCTTTTTCTTTTCCGGCTCGGCCGCGGGTGCCTCTGCAGCTGCTTCCGCCTGTTTCTCCGGAAGTGAACCTTCAACCAAAAGGCAATTCAGCTGGTAAATTTCCTCGGTGACCATGTTGCCTCGCACCAGCTTTCTTACTCTGGCCTCGCTCCGGTTACCCACGCCCGTAGAAAGAAGGACGTACTTTTTCACCCCACCGTGGACGTCAGACCGCATTGGCGTGCCGGACTTGTCGCTCCCGCCGGTAATCTTGACTTTCCCCCCAGCGATGCCTATCATGGAAGAGTCGACAACTCCGCCTATTCTCGAACCCAGCAGCGGCTGTGCCGCCTTGTCTTTTACCTCTTGGGTTATGCTCCGTCCCTTTGGATCCGAGATGACGAGTTTGAACTGAGCCAAAGCAAAATTCAAGCGAGTTTCTGGTTTAATTAACCTTTGGACGTTGGGGATATGGCTAGCGAATTCGGAAGCGACGGCCGAACCTTCACGATCGCAAACGAATCTAGATGTCTGAAACGGTTAAAAAGAGACGGTTCAATGAATAACGTGATGGAAGCTGAGCAAAAGCAGTCTGTCGAGTGCCCTAGATGCGGCTTTGAAATGAAGAACATGACTGCGTGCCATTTGCGATGCAACAATTGCGGTGCAGAGCTCACCTGCTCCGACAAGTCATTCTACTGGTAGCTACAAGGGGTTCTTGTCTAGGTTCATTTGGTAGTCGTCTGAAAGCGTAAGCGCCTTTCCCTTCATGATCTCGATATAATCATCGTAGCTTGCCGTAAAGCCGCAATGCCCGCAGCTGACTTTGGACATTTCGTCGTCCACCTGTGCCTTCTTGCCGCACTCGGGACATCTTGCTTCGAGCACACAGTACTTTCGCCTGGACTATTAATAAACAGTCTTTCCGGCCAATTTGATGAAGACCGGGTTTTCCGTCACAGAAGAGCCATGTTCGAAGTCATGCATGAGGAGGGCTTGCTTCAGCTGCCAGCAACACCGCCTTGGTCTGCTTTTGGAACGGCATACTATAGTCTGGCAGGTCAAGTGCACTGGACTTGCCGCTGGCATAGAGGGCGAAGGTCTTGCCTTCGTATGTGCACTTGATAACAGGCAGGATGCTCATGGTTTCGACGATGTCTGCCACCTTGTAATACTCGACCAGCTTGCGAGATTCGTAGACAGTCTTGTTCTTACGTCGGAACCTCTTCTTGCTCATGAATTTGAACGCCAGAATAATGTGCCGCTCCGGATACACACTGAACATGTTCCTTATAGTCCTGCAGCGCTCCACCTGGTCCTGTGGGACGTAGAGAATGTCGCTCGTGCCGGATTTAGCTTCTATGGTCAGCAGCACGCCCGCGTCATTGTTCACCGCAACAATGTCGGGAAGACCCGTGCTGCTCCCGCCTAGCCTACGGGAATGCCATCCCTTGTCATTGAATCTCTGAACTAGTGTGTGTTCAAAGCTGTACCCGCGGCTTCGCCTGATGTTTCCCAAGCTCTTGTACTCGAATTTTCTCCTCGCACCTTTAAAGTTCGCGGCGCAATCGGCAATCTTTTATTGAGTAACTTCGCTAGAAGCGGCATGTCACTTAACATTCAACCTTCTCTAGAGGAGATTGACGCGAACCTGAAAGATGTGCAGGAACGGCGTGAAAAATTGATCAAAGGGAGCAGGGACGTTGTGATGCTCTGCAGCAAGTCGATAATTGCAATGCACCACGGTCGACATGATGAAGCGGCAAAGGACGCCCAACAGGCGAGGGCGATGCTTGACAATCTGAGGGGATACGCGAAGCAGGACCTGTACAGGTACATTACAGTTGCAGAGCAGGAGCTTGTCGAGGCGCAGGCCTTGTCCGCTGTCATGACCGATTCGACGATCCCGTCCATGAAGGAAGCCGGCGTCACCGGCGATTCCTACCTTACGGGATTGCTAGATTGCGTCGGGGAGATAAAGCGACTCGTATATGACAGGATGCGCTCCGGCAGCACGCGGGATGCAGAACGGCTCTTTCTTGTGATGGAGGAGATCTACGGGGCTGTCTACCCCTTTGCTGTCTACGACAATATCATTCCGGGGCTCCGGAAGAAACTAGATGTCGCCAGGATGCTCATCGAAGACATCAGGGCTGTCGTCACTGAAGAAAGCAGGCGAAAAGCAATGATCGACGCCATTGACAAGTTTGAGAAGCGCACGGGCTAGGGAGTGGCAACGATTCCGACAGGCGACTCTATCAATCAGACCCCTAAAGCAAATCTTTAATTCACGTTTTCAGGATTATGTACGTTATAGAGATGCTCCACTCCGCAATCCTGACAATAGCAGGGACCGAGTGGATAATCATAGTCCTTCTTGCCCTGGTGCTTCTTTTTGGCTCGAAAAAGCTGCCACAGCTGTCGCGCACCATTGGCAGGGCCGTGGGCGAGTTCGAAAAAGCCAAGTCGACGTTCAGGAAGGAGATGGAAGAGGCATCAGAGGAGGCAAGGGCTGCGACTTCAAAAATCCCCAAGATAACCGGTCCAGTCTCTACGGAGAGGGAGAAGCTCGAGACGCTGGCTGATACCCTCGGAATAAGCGAGCGCGCGCACATGAGCGACGACGAGCTGCGGGCGCTTATTTCCAGACGACTGGCCAGTTAGTCGCTTAAATAGTGGATAATTCACAAGATTAGTCGATCCGCACACAAAATTTATAATATTGACGTTTTTGGAACTGTCCAATGGTAGAAAGCGGAAAAAGCTCTTCGGCGGCCATCAACCCGTTCGAAGTGGCGCTGACACAGCTCGACGAAGCTGCAAAAATAATCAAACTAGATTCAGGTTTACACAAAGTTCTGGCAAGTCCAAAAAGGGTACTGACGGTTTCAATCCCCGTCAAGATGGACGACGGCCGGATCGAAGTCTTTACAGGATTCCGATCGCAGCACAACGATGCCCGCGGGCCGTACAAAGGGGGGATCAGATACCATCCACAGGTTTCAATTGACGAAGTAAAGGCACTTTCGATGTGGATGACGTGGAAATGCGCGGTGGCTGACATTCCATACGGCGGAGGAAAAGGTGGCATAATATGCAACCCGAAAAAGATGTCAGACGGCGAACTGGAGCGCATGACCCGAAGGTACGCATATGGGATCGCGGATATCATTGGACCTCGAACTGACATTCCTGCTCCAGATGTTTACACAGGTGGCAAAGAAATGTCATGGATAATGGACACCTACTCCGCGCTCAAGGGCAACTTTGTCCAGCCGGAAATCATCACTGGCAAACCACTTGCGATAGGAGGCTCGCTGGGCCGAACTGAAGCGACGGGGAGGGGACTTTCGATAACTGTGAGGGAAGCTTCCAAGAAACTCAAGATAAACATGAAGCAGGCGACGGTGGCTGTCCAGGGATTTGGCAATGCAGGGCAGTACGCCTCCGAGCTGGTTCAGGCGCAAGGGGCCAAAGTAATCGCTGCCTCTGATTCCAAGGGCGGAATTATCAACAAAGCCGGAATCGATGCCCTCGCATTAAGAAAGCACAAAGAAAAGACCGGCTCTGTGACCGGATTTCCTGGTTCAAAATCTATCACGAACGAGGAAGTGCTGGAGACTGACTGCACTATCCTGATACCTGCGGCGCTTGAAAACCAGATCACGGGAAAGAACGCTGCCAACATAAAGGCCAAGCTCGTTGCGGAGGCAGCCAATGGTCCGACCACGCCAGAAGCAGACAACGTACTCTACAAGAAACAGATCATGGTCATCCCGGATATACTGGCAAACGGCGGTGGAGTGACAGTCTCCTATTTTGAATGGCTGCAGAACCTCCGGAGGGAATACTGGTCGGAGAGCGAAGTCAATGAAAGGCTCGACAAGAACATCACAAAGGCCTTCCTTGACGTCTACGCCACACACGAAAAATACGGCGTCAATATGCGCAAGGCCAGCACAGTACTCGCAGTCAACAGGGTAGTAGAAGCAATCCAACTCCGCGGACTCTGGCCATAGCGATCAGGATCTCGCATTTCACTGGCCTGATCCGGTCCCCCGGATCCTGTCAAGTGCACTTGAGAATTGTCAGCTATGGCTGAACATAGATTGGGGACAGACGATTTTTGAAAAACTAGAGAAAAGGGGGAGAGTTTACTCGGTGGTGAACGAATGTCCGCACGAGCAGCTCTTTGTGACGTTCGGATTGTTGATCTTGAATCCAGATCCCATCAGGCTTTCGACGTAGTCGATGTTAGCTCCTCTGAGGTATCTCTGGCTGTAGCTGTCAAGAAGCAACTTTACGCCGTTCTGTTCCAATACCCGATCATCCTCGTCGGCCTTCTCCTCAAAGCCCATCCCATACGACAGGCCAGCACACCCGCCGCCAGAAACGTATACTCTGAGAAATAGGTTGCCGCTGCCTTCCTGCTTCATGAATTCGCCAACCTTTTCAGCCGCCTTTGGGGTAATCGTTATCAGTTCACTCTGTTGAGCACTTTCCATACGCTAAAAATTGTGCTTTTTGCTATAATAACTTTTTCCCCGTTTTACTTGGTAGCTTCTGCGGTAGCCATCGCTTGAGGCTGCTGTTCAGGCTTCTTCTGTTCCTCCGGACGGGAATAGTTCTCAACGAACCTGACGTTCTTTACGGAGGGAATGAACTTGAATATGTCGCTCGTAACAGCACGCTTGATCACTTGCAGTCCCTCGGCTAGAAAGGCCTCTTCGGGAAGCTCTATCTCAACGTCTGGAGCTGCTAATTTTGTCTTGACTTTGGTACTGTCTAGGCCCATCCTGCGCTTTACCAGCCCCGTGATTTTGTCTTCATCGGTCTCGAGCTTTTTCATCACGTTCACGTCGTACTGCAGGGTCTTGCCGGCAAACCTGTGGTTAAAGTCTACCTGGATTCTGCCAGATCCGACGTACCTGACAATTCCGGTCCTGTCGTCGACTTCAATGACGTCTCCCACGGAAACCTCGTCTGCCTTTTCGCCGAGCTTGCGCTGCGGAATCATCCGCACCTTGCCCGGGTCGCGATCACCAAAGCCCTTGTCCGGCGTAATCTCTACGTTCATCTTGTCGCCCACATTTGCATTTGCGAGCGCTTCGTCAAGCCCCTTGAGCACCCAGCTCTCGCCTACAGAGACCAGGCGTGGCTCGTACTTGCGAGTCGGATCGTAGTGGTCAGTCTTTTTTGCGTCCTCTTCCCGGGTAGTTTCAAAAATTTCGTTGGTATCCTTGACTCTAGCGGTATAATCTAGCAATACGAGAGAACTCTTTTCCAAAGGCATGGAAATTCGGAATTGATTTACCTTATATTAAGTTTCAGAGAAAAGAAAAGATTAGTGGACCAGCGGCTTCAGTTTTTCCATCGCGGCCGCAGGCGCTTCTGGGTTGGTCTTGATCCCCAGCATGTTCATGGCAGAGGAGACCGATGAGAGGGTCCTCATTACGTGGTAGCTGCTCACTTCTCCCATAGACCCGATCCTAAACACTTTGCCCTTCAAGTCGCCAAAGCCGCCGGCGACCAGGACTTTGAATTCGTTAGAAAGCAGCCCCCTGAACTTCTTGTCATCCATTCCCTGCAAGTAATTAACCGCGATGATTACGTTGCTCCTTGCGTCTGGCTTTGCAAACGGCGTCAAGCCCAGCGCGCTGAGCCCTGTGTAGAACGCATCCGCGCAGGTCTTGTGCCTGCGAATCCTGTTCTCCATTCCTTCCTCGAGAATCATGTTCAGCGCCTCCCTGAATGCGTAGTAAAGTGGCAGGGCCGGTGTAAACGGAGTCTCATAGTGCTCTTCGTAGTACTTGAAGTATCGTTTGAGGTTGAGGTACTGCGTCGGCGGTGGGTTCTCTTGCATGTACTTTTTGGCCCGCTTGCTCACCGAAATCGGGGATACTCCCGGGGGTGCTGCGATTGCCTTCTGGGACGCGGTGAGGCAGATGTCAATGTTCCACTTGTCAACAGGCAGATCGTCGCCGCCGAGTATCGATACCGAATCGGCAATAAAGTAAGCGCCTTTCCTTGCCGCCAATTCTCCCAACTTGTCCATGTACCTTATCGTTGTGCCCGTGGATGTTTCGTTATAGACAGCGTAGATCGCTTTAATGTCCTTGTGCTGTTCAAATGCCTCCTCGAATTTTTCGTACGGAGGATTCTGGCCCGGCGGCGCGCTAATCCTTATTGCCTGGCCGCCCCAGCTGTCAATCAGATCTGCAAGCCTGGTGCTGAATTCGCCATTTACCGGAATTACAGCCTTGTCGCCCTTTTTGATCAGGTTGACTACAGATGCTTCCACCGCGCCTGTACCAGAAGTTGTAAGAAGGACAATGTCGTTTGAAGTCATGAAGACCTTCTGTGTCCTCTCGACTATCGACTTGTATAATTCTCTAAAGTCCTCACTCCTGTGGTTAATTACCGGGGCGAGCATTGCATTCATTACCCGATTAGGCACATTGGTTGGACCTGGAAGCATCACAAGGTATTCCATTTTAGGATCTCGTGGAAAGGCGCATCCTAGCCATATTTAAATTAATTTACGTCGGCGTAAGTAACGGATTTTCCGCAGATCGTCTAGGAATTGCCCGGCGTCCTCTTGAAAGGGTTGATGATGTTTCCTGGCCGCCTACTCTTTACGTGATAGACGGCATACGAATCTTGATCGTCCTGTATGTTATCATCCGCGATTTCAAAGGCAAAGTCCTCTAGACCTTTCACGAGATCATATAGTTCGTGTCCTATAGCCATGCCGTTAGGCCGCGCTCTGGAATTGATTTTTGAAGTCAGGTTCATGACAGGCCCGAAAAGGTCGTCGCTCTGGGAAGACGCCGATCTTGCAATCTCGACCCTCCCATAGTCTGCGCTGATCCTGTAGTTCACGGATGGCATTTTCTCGTTCAGCAGTCGAGAGTTGATGGCACCATGGGCAGCAATCATCGTCATTCCGCATTCCAGAACGTCTTTGAACGACGAGGTTTCTCCTGCATCTATGGTACGCGGGAAATAAATCAGGAGGGAATCGCCTGCGTTCTTTATTATTTTAGCTCCAAAGTTCTTGGCAATAACGGCCATCGCGTTTAGGAAAATTGCATAGTATCTCCCCAGCTGGAGATCGTTTAGATCCGCTGTGACTCCTGTCGAATTTACCATGTCCACGATGCACACACAACAGTTTGCCCTTTGCCCGGAGAACAGGATCTCCCCTGATGCTCCCATGGGATCGGATCCAGCGAGGCTTCCCACGGGCGAGATTGCCACAGCCGGAAAATCGTGGTAACGGTCACTAAAGATTGTGCCCTGCGACTCCGTCGTCGCAAAGAGCGCGTCCCTGACGTAGGTATTGCGCCGTGAGATTTCGACCACTTTGTCCTCGAAGCTCCTTTCCATGTATTTTACCGACTTCCGCAGACCTTCAGCTAAGCCTCTGCTCAGCGACGGGCCATCGCCGGCCTCCTCCAACTTTTGAATAAGAGTTTCCTGCAACGGCGCCTGCAAGATGGGAAGTGCGACGCCGAGCCCCTGACCTAACGAGTGTGCAAAGTCGTGATTTGAATCTTGAAGCCTGAGGACACCCTCCTGCAAAATGCTGTCAAGGTGCCTGAAAATCCTGCCAAGTGAATAGCCGAGCCCAGTCGAAAATGCTTTATTCTCCGCGGATGTTCCAAGCGCCTTCTCCTGAACCGATGATGGAAGGAAAACGAATGCATGGCCTATGCCTTCGCCCAAACCCCGCGCGAATGATTCACCGGCTTTACCAGCCATGGATATTATCTTGCCTTGAAGTGTCGACGAAAGATACTGCATCTGGTGGGCGACTCCGTAGCCGAATGAACCGGCAAAGCGCGCGTTGTTTTGGCAGAAACGGAAAATTTCGTCATGTAGCTCGTCAGATAGACCTGCAAAATTCGCGCCGAGACCTTGGCCAAGACCGGAAAGGAATTCATCCTGCAGCGACGATTGTGCGAGCAAAGCCCGGCTTGCAGATTCTGGGTCAAAAGTGGTGACTTTGGCAGTAAAATGCGAGGCGTATCCTCGACCAAGTCCTGCAACGAAGCCGGCGAGCTGTAGCATTGCTCGCAACTTGCCGTCCTGCGAAAGCGACGGAGAGTACTTGATTGGAGTGGCAAATCCTTCTCCTAGGCCGGCAAGGAATTCTGGGTTCGTCGAAGCATAATCAAAGCACGTCTTTTTCACGTGGTCCTGCAAATATGGAATTACAGCACCGATCCCTGCACCAAGACCGGCAGCGAGCTGCTGGTTTGAGTCCCCGCGCCTAAGTAGGTCTTCTCTGAGGTCATCGTCAAAGTAGGCGCAGACCGACCCAATTCCCTCGCCAATGCCCCTCGCAAAAGCGCTGTCAGGACCAGCGGCCGCCATTATCCTATCGCGCAGACCGTCGCTAACGTAGCCGATCACTGCACCAGTCCCCTCCCCCAGCCCCTGAGCGAACCTGATGTTCTGCTCTGCCAGCGAGAAAAGCCTGTCCCTGAGGCTCGGGGGCAGGTACTTAATGTTCACTCCAAATCCCACCCCAAGCCCCCTTGCGAATTCGCCGTTTTCCATTGCCATTTGCCCCATCACCCTGTTCTGGAATTCTACAGAGATGTGAGTATACGTATAGCCGAGGCCCGCGCCCAGTCCGTAAGCCATCTGGCTGCTCTTTTTCATGTCGGAAAAGATTTCTCTTTGAAATTCCCTGGACGCGTACATCGCGACGTACCTTCCTATGCCCAATCCGAGACCCTTGCCGAATTCTATATTTTCTGACGCGCGCGCAAAGAGCAACTCCTTTTCTTCTCTCGCGAGATATCTCGAGATTCTTCCGATACCGATCCCAAACCCCAACGAAAATCTTGGGTCGTTCGTCGCCTTTTCAAGCACGATCTTCTTGGCTCCGTCGTCAAGAAATGGAAAAGAATAGCCCAGCCCGTATCCAAGCCCCTTGGCGAACTCGCCGTCCTGAGCTCCCTTTTTGAAGATGTCGTCTTTTAGCGGATTTTCCACGTACCTAAAGTGGTAGCCTATGCCATATCCGAGGCCGTATGAAAACGCGCTGTGAGTCAATGCCCGTTCGTACGCGGCTCTGCGCATGTCGGCGTTCTGGTATATCCATGTGAAGCCTAGCCCGAAACCTATTCCCTGGTCGAACTCGTTGTTCGAATTGGCCCTGTCTAGAAATTTGCTTTGCAATTGCTGCGGAAGATGCTTGAAGAGAAATCCTATCCCGGAGCCAAGCCCGAGATCGAACCTCTCATTTTCCTCGCCAAGCGAAAAGAGTCGGCCCAGTGATTCCTTTGCGAGGTAGACGACTGACGCGCCGTACCCCATACCAAGCCCGTGGGCGAGCTCGGCATCGCTGTCAATTAGCTCGAGCAAGTCGTCATATGATTTTTCTGCGTTGGCCCTAGCCACACTGATGCCTAAACCCAGTGCAAACTCTGACCGGACGGCTCTCCGCTCTAAGACGTCCGATTTGAGTGCCTCGGGGATTTTGTCGTGAAACAGTTCGCCAATGCCCATTCCGAGCCCCTTGTCGAATTCGCTGTTTCTGTTGGCAATGGACAAGACCATTGAATGGGTCTCTTGATCCAGCCTTGCAAATTCCAGGCCAAAACCAAAGCCAAGCCCCCTTGACATGTCGATGTTCTTTTCAGCAAGGGAAAACGCCAGCTTGCGCGTATCCTCGTCCAGGGAGGAATAGACATAGCCTATACCCATCCCGATTCCGTCGGCGAATTGTGGATTCCATTCCGTGTGGGCAATGATTTCACGCCTGATGTCTCCCTGAAGCTGGGTTATCTGCCGGCCAAGGCTCTGACCGAAGTATCTCGCAAACAACAGGCCGCTGTAGATCTTTTGCAACACAGCTCGCCGCTTCTCGGGATCAAGAGACGGAAAGTTCAATCCCAGGGTTTCGGCAAGGCCGGTGGCAAATGGCACGTCCATATCTATGCGCACCAGTACGGAATTCTGAAGCTCGTCGTCCAGAGAATCAAAGACCTCTCCCGCTCCCTGGCCAAATGCCTTATTGAGCCTGGGGTTGCGCTTCAGAAACGCAGACAGGGTATCTGGTGCATACTGAGCCAGCGATTCCCTAGGGATGTGTTGCAGATTCCTGCCAAGATACATGGCAAGCTGGTGCCCTGCGCTCTGGCCGTCCTTGTTGCCGGCGCCTATCACCTTGTCCGGGTCGCCTGCAAGGTAGCTAAGCACTTTTAGCCTGACGAAATCGGTGAACCTGATGGCCTCTCTACACACGTCGTGCATAGAGTAGTAGCTGCCTGAAAGGTAAACCCAGGTAGATAGCTTTTCGTTCGGAGCCATCGGTGGATTGCTTCCAAAAATCTCGTTTTGCAGGTGCTCCACCCTTGCTGCATCGCGCGCTATTCCGAGCTCGTAGCAAAGCTTTAGGACGTATAGGAACTCCACGTCACTTCGCCGTTCCTGAAAACCGGTGAGCAGCGCGAACTGGTGCTCGTAGTAACTTGTGCTGCGCAAGAGGCGTTCGGCTTCAGCTGAGGCGTCCAGTTCGGTCTGTTTTTCTCCGTTAGCCACCTTAGACGATAATTCGACGTAATAGTCCTGGATCGTTAGCGGCGTAGGCTCGCGCTGCCACAGCAGGCGCGAAATCCTGTCCAGATCGCCGGCGATATGCCTGTCGTAGACATGGCGGTATTTTTCGAGTGCCGTGCCGTAATTCCTGACAATGTTCTTGACACGTTCCCTGTCGTACGAGATCCTGTGGCTAGAAATCTCTGGAATCGCCGAAGGTACCTGCCACAGCACTTCAAGAAATTTTGGCTTTAGGGCGACGAGCAGCTTTTTCAAGCTGCGGGAACTCAGAAGCTCCAGAATGTCCCTGCAATTTGCCGCATCCCTCTTGATCAAGTCGTCCGGAAAGTTGTCCCAGATTACCGCATCAGATTCTGCGAACTTTGCGACGAGTTCGGCGAGCGGGATGCGGCCGGACTCTGTTCCCACGTTGTTTCTGGGGTTCACAATGATAATTCTGTCGAAATGCAGAATGCCGCGGCTTAATAGTTCGAAAATGCTCCGGGACTTGCCGCTTCCTCCTGGACCGTACAGAAAAACTTTATCCTGCTTGAGGGCGGCTGAAAAGCTATCAAACTCTACAAATGGAAACGGCTGATTTTGCTCGAGCGAAAGTCGCAGGTTTATCGCTGTGGCCACGCTCTGCAGCACCTGGTCCACAAGCTCGTGAGATACGGGCACAATGGTATAGGAGACTTCATTAGGATCTTCCCGGGCGCGTGTATCTGAGTCAGTCGAGTTGACGGTAAGGTCAGGTCTGACGTTCATGTTGGCTGTATGCTCCGATGCCGCGGGTTGGTGGCTATCAAGCGACACTGCAGTTGATCCTGATGTAAAATCTAGGGTGCTCGTATATTAATGGCGTCGGAGCCGGCCCGCTAATCCTCCAAATATTTTATAATACGCCGCTCGCTGCGTCATTTGCATGATGAAGGCGCGCAGGTCGAGCATGCTTTCCTACGCGCGGCAGGCGGGCTGTAGCGCAGTAGCGGCATTCGAACCCGAAAACGTATTCTACCTGACGGGATTCTGGGGGGAGGCGATCGCGATATGCAGCGAAAGCGGTACAAAGCTCATTGCTCCGCGGCTCGAATCTTCGCGGGCAGAGAAGGAGTCGATCGAATGTGAAGTGGTGCCCACAGAAAGGGGGAGCGAACTCGTCTCGACCTTTGCAGCTCATGCGGATAAACTAAGATCCTGCACGGACTGCAGCGACTACTCCACCGTCGAGTCCATCAGAAAGCACGGGGCTGACATTGTGGTAAACACCGACCCGTTCTTCCAGGCCCGAAGGATCAAGGACGAAGCAGAGATCCGAACCATCACCAGGGCATCGCGCATTTTGGACCAGCTCTACAATACCTGCACCGAGGAGATAAAACCAGGTGTCTCTGAGCGCGACCTTCAAGCTCTCCTAGTCTTTGAAGGCATGAAACTTGGTGCCAACCCGCCATCGTACAAGTCTACGCTTAACCCACTTATCATCGCCGGCGGCCCTAACGGAGCGCTGCCGCACGCAGAAGTGTCGAGCCGCCGGTTCAAAAAAGGCGACATGGTAGTCGTCGACCTGACGCTCAGGCACGATGGATACATCGCAGACGCTACGAGGACCTTCGCGGTCGGTTCTGCCAGCTCTGAAGCAAAGAAGGTCTACGACATCGTTATGAAGTCGCAAAAAGCCGGACTTGACGCTGCCAGGGCAGGGTCAACGTGCGGCGAAGTTGACGCGGCCTGCAGGGACCTGATAACAGAACAAGGCTACGAAAAGTTCTTCATTCATTCGACAGGTCACGGCATCGGGCTTGACGTGCACGAGCCGCCTTGGCTGAGAATGAAAAGTGCAGAAGTGTTGAAGGCAAACATGGCGGTAACCGTCGAACCGGGAATCTACTTGGAGAACAAGTTCGGGGTCAGGATCGAGGACAGCATCATAGTGACCGCCGGAAGGCCGAAGGTGCTGAACCACTTTCCGAAGGACCTCTCGATCCTGGGCTAATCCAGGCCGGAGCTACGCGCTTCTGTCGCTTTGCGCGCTTGCGATCAGTTCCAGTAACTTGCGCGCAATTTGGCTTTTCTGCCCCAGTGGAAGGTGGGTAACCTTCTTCCCAGAATCGACTACGAATACCTCATTCATTTCGGGTCCTCCGGCCTTTGCTACTTTTCCTACGTCGTTTGCAACGACAAGGTCTGCACCGCTTTCCTTCAGCTTCTTGTAGGCTTTATCCAAGAGGGAGCTCCTGTCGACGTCATGATCCGCCTTGAAAGCAACAAGAAATGTCCGCCTGCTGATCTGCTTGACTTTGTCGACTATCTTTTCGGTCTTCACGAGTTCGACATTGAGATTGCCTGCTCTTGACTCGATCTTTTTTCCAGAGCTCCTTGAAGGAGCGAAATCGGCCACCGCGGCGGCCATTATCGCGACATCGTATTTCTGGGAGGAGAGTTCTGACGTCACTGCAGCAAGCATCTCTTTTGATGTTCCGACGCGAATCACCTTCGCTGCAGCCGAATCAGGCTCAACACTTCCATGGGCGTATACGAGTGTCACGGACGCACCCAATTTCGTTGCTTCCTTGGCAATCGAGACGCCCATTCGTCCTGTGCTGAGGTTTGTAACGACCCTAATGGGGTCGATGTACTCGACCGTGCTCCCCGCAGTGACAAGAACTTTTTTGCCGGAAAGCGGACCGTTAGAAAGAGATTTGATCACCGCTGCCAGGACCTGCTGCGGCTCGGCAACCTTGGCCTTTCCCTCAGCCATCGTAGGCTCGATAAATAAAGCGCGCTTATTCAGCCTGTCCACATTCTGAAGGATAAACGGGTTTTCGTACATGGCCTGATGCATTGCAGGAGCGATCACCACCGGGATCTTTGATCCCAGTGCCACGCTCAGAACCGAAGTCACCGGAGTGTCGTCAATGCCATTTGCCGCCTTGCCAATCGTGTTGGCGGTACAGGGGTATACAAGTACCAGGTCCGACATGTCGTAGTCGGCGAGCATGATGTGCTCCAGATCTCCGGTCAGCTTTGTCACGACCTCGTTTCCCGTTGCCCATTTCATCATTTCAGCAGGGAGCAGCTGCGAAGTAGAATCGCTCATGACCGCGTAAACGTCTGCGCCGTGGCGCATCAAGAGCCGTGCCACGTCGACTGCCCTATAAGCAGCGACGCTTCCTGTGACACAGAGCACTATTTTTTTCCCTGCAAGCTCCGATCCTTGGCTTCCGGTAATGTCCTTCGACGGGTGGCGCTGCCTGGCTTTCATTTCTTTTTCCCCCTCACCATCTTGGATCTGAATCGCCCCGCCTCATCTGCATCCATGTGGAAGGTATGCGAATCCTCCGGGAACCTGCCGGCCTTGACATCCGAAGAATAGTTTGAAATCGCATCGGACATCTGCCTTGCAAGCTCTGCGTAACGCTTTACGAACCTTGGCTTGATGTCTTCATATATTCCGAGCATGTCGTGGACAACGAGCACCTGGCCGTCGCAGCCTGTGCCGGACCCAATCCCAATCGTCGGAATCCTAATGCTCTTTGTGATCTCTGAGGCAACCTCGCTTGCGACCATTTCAAGGACCACCGAGTACGCTCCTGCCGATTGGAGTGATTCGGCGTCTGCCAGTAGCTTTGCCGCTGCCTCTGCTGTACGACCCTGCATCCTGTATCCCTCCCATAGCGAGCTGGTCTGTGGCTTGAGCCCGATGTGGCCCATGACCGGGATTCCAGAATCAACTATGGCCCTGACCGTATCGGCGACTTCAGAGCCGCCTTCCAGCTTGACTGCATCGCAGCCTGCCCGCACGAGCCTCACGGCATTCTCTACTGCGATCTCTCTGCCTGGCTGGTACGACCCAAATGGCATGTCCCCCACCACCATCGCCCGCTTTGCGCCCTTTGAGACTGCCCTGCAGAACATGATCATCTCCTCCATTCCTATGGGAACTGTGCTGGTGTTTCCGAGCATCACCATGCTCGCGCTGTCCCCGACCAGGATAACATCGATCCCTGATCTGTCGCAAATTGACGCCGTGGAGTAGTCATACGCGGTAAGTACTGCGATCTTTTCCGAGTTCTTTGCGGCCAGAACATCTCCGACGCTGATCTTTTTTTTCGTCTGCACCTACATTCCTCCCCTGATCATGGCAAGCGACCGGGCAAGATTTCCCGAATTGTCAAAGCCGTCGACTATTTCCTGCAGACCTGTGGAGGATTTCAGCGCAATAACTGAATCCAGCAAGAGCGGCATGGCCCTGACCACGTTATCCACGATGGTGATGTGCGCGGCCTGGGCCGTCCTTGAAAGAGGGTTTAGGTCTATGGCCAAAACTTTCTTCCCCATTTTCACGAGGGCTTCGGTTCTGTCTCCGTCTTCGAGTGGAACAAGGACGGTGTCGGCGGCGCCGATTCCGTCAGGATCCACCCTCCTTCGCTCGCTCTGGAGCTCAGGTATCCTTGCAGAGGCCCTTGGACCTACCCCGAGAACGTTTCTTGCGCCGTGGATTTCAAGTTCGGCCTTGATCGCCTGCTCACGCTCGTCAGTCCTGTAAAAGAGGTTCACTTCGATAAGCGAGCCAGTGGACTCTGCCAGCCTGACGACCTGGGACGGGCAGAGCGCTGCGACGTTTCCGTTGACCGAAATTACTGGATGTTTAGATGTCAGCAGCATGGCTGCTGCGGCGCGAATGGCGTTAGCGGCTTCAACGGTGGTCCGCTCGCCAATTAGATAGTCAAATGCCTCGCCCCTTCCATGAGCGACAAGTCCCTCGAGCGCCACCAGACCCTTCCGGTAACCATCCACTAGCAATTCTCTTGTGTAAAGCGACTTTGCCCTGGGGTGGCTTTCAGGGACGTTGATGCGCTGGGGCACTTGCTAGAGCACTCTTGCACCCTTTTGGTCAATGCCGCAGACGAGCAGTCGGCCGGCATAGCCAGCAAGCGCATCCCTGGCCCGTTCCATTTTTTCCTTCGGGACCAGGCTGAATACGGTCTCGCCAAACATTGCAACGCTGGATTCAAAACCGCTGGCTCGAAGCGAGTCGATTGGGCCCTTGCATCTCCCTCCCGTTAAGCCCAGGGTGTCTGCAAATTCCCTGGACATTGCGATAAAATCTTCGGCACTTCTAGACTGTGAGAGTTTCCTGAGCATCTTGCCGCCAAGGCCGTTTACTTCGTCTATGCGGTTCGTGAGGAATGACCTTGTCGAAATCGGAGCAATGCAGAGGATCACGGCGCAATAATTTTCAAGATCAATTCTTGAAATCCGGCCAATTCCCGGAGCGCCACCCTCGATTCTCATTTCAAAGCCACCTGCATACTCTGCGATCACGGTCCCAAGTCCCGTCCTGCAGGTAATCTCGGCGTTGTGGGCAATCTGCGCGGCGCGTTCTCTGTCAAAGCCTGTTCCAAGCGCCTGATTCAATGCGTAGGAAAGGCTGAGAGCCGCAGCGCCGCTGGATCCCATTCCAAAGCCTATGGGTATGGCGACTTCATGCTCGACCCTGACAAAGTACGGCCTGGCCGAAAGTTTGGCGTACTCCTCGACAACCCAGCGCGAAACTTCTGCATTCTTTGCCTTGACGCCGTTGATTGAAATTTCATGGCCTGATCTTCCGCTGTCATAAATCTGGACTGATGTCTCGATGCCCCTATCTACGGAAAAACCTGCACCCCTAGAGCCCCTCATCAAGGGATTCCGGCTTACGACTGAAGGGATCTCGAAAAAGCCCGTGATGTGGCCGGGGCTGAATGCCTTAGCCACCGCGACCGGCGCTGTAACTAGCGTTGACGCCAATGTATGCCGGATTATAAACCGCAAAAAATATAAAAATAACGTTTAATTAGTTTAAATGAGTATAAACAGTTATGACTCACTACGCACGCCGCCTCCAGCAGATCGGCAGTAGTATTCTGATCTCATTGCCGAGCGAATGGATCAAGTCCAACAAGCTGAAGAAGGGGAGCACGATCCCAATCGAGGTCAATCGCGATAACACTATTTCGATCTTTCCTTCGCAGGAGGATGCCGACGACAAGACAAAGGAAGTAACTATTCCTTACTCGCCTGCTTCGATGGACACTCTGGTGAATCAGGTGTACGGCGCATACCTACTCGGGTACGACCTCATACGGATCAAGGGCGGTCTTCAGATCTCGTTTGAGGATGCCGACAGGATAAAAAAGGCCATGCGCAAGCTCGTCGGGCTGGAAATAATCGACGAAGACGGGCTTAACATCACGGCGCAATTCTTGCTGGACGCAAATACACTTGATGCCGAAAAGATCCTGCGCAGGATGAGCTCCATAGTCGCCGGGATGTACCGCGACGTTCTGGAATCGATCAAATCAGGGGAAAGCAGCATCCGCAGAGTCATTAGCGGAAGGGATGACGAGGTGGATCGTCAGTACTTTCTGCTCGTAAGGCTTATCAGAAGCGCGATGATGGACCAAAAGCTGGCCGGCAAGTTGAATCTCAGCAACATTGACATACTTGACTACAGGATTGCGGCAAACCACTTGGAAAGCGCCGGCGATTCTATTGTCGACCTCGCATCTTCTATCCAGGAATTGTCAGGGGCAAAGTTCGCTGGGGAAATCATCGAAGCCAGCACTCTAGTAGAAAAAATGCAGGAAAAGTCAGTCGCAGCGTTTGTCAACAAGAACAGGTCAGAGTCAAACAGCGTGGTGAAACTTTACGAAAGTTTCGTCAAGTTGTTGAACTCTGCAAAAGACAGGGCAACCAGAGGCGAGCCTAGCAACTCGCAGTCGACAGTTGCAGTTTTCAATTTGGCGTACTCGATGGACAAGATCGCGCGGTACTGGGTAGACGTCGCTGACCTTGTAAAGCCAGTGCACCTGACCGCGCCATTCAAGAACGCGTGAGCTGCCTCGTGGTGAGGCCTTCTTGATCCACCTGGACCTGCGTGCAGTCGTAGCCCTTCTTTTTTAGTTGGGCTGCAATATCTCTGGCGCCCTTCGGAGTCGAAGCGATGGCGATCACCGCACCGCCTCCTCCAGCGCCGGTGATCTTTGCGCCAAGGGCTCCGGCCTTGACGTACTCGCCGATTATCCTTTCAGCCTTTCGATGGGAAACGCCGATTTCCCGGAGGAGTTTCTGGTTCTCTGTCATGAGGGTACCGATTCTTGCATAGTCGCCAGATTCGATCGAGGAATGCGCGCTGTTGCAAATTTCCGCTGCCCTAAGCGCAAGTCGGTGGAACCGCTCCTCGTTAGAAGCCTTGAACATGCGAACTTTTTCTACCTGGTCGCCAGTGGAATGGCGGATCCCCGTGCTGCAGACGAGCAGATTCAGAGCCTTTTTTGCATGTAGCACACTATAGCCTTCCTTCCGGCCGTAGCGGATAATCCCGCCGTACGTGGACACATAGCAGTCTGCCCCGGATGAATTCTTGTGGATCATGCGTTCGGATTCCACGGCCCTGTCGCAAACCCACTGCCTGTCATGCCTGCCATAGAGCGAGTCGACCGCAGCTACTGCCACAAGACATGAGGCCGCGGAAGACCCGAGTCCCACTCCGTATGGAATATCGGATTCAATCTTTACCCTCAGGCCCGACTCGTCGAGTGGCGGTCCAGCGCTCCTTACCGCGGCCGCTATGGGATCCAGAATAGCCGCAACCTTTTTTCTGCCTCCCTTTACTGGACTCATGCCGGCAGGAAAATACTTCGCAGAAACGCCGATGTCGGATTCGATTCTTATGACATCCCGTACCGGTGTCGTTCTAGCAGTTGCCGACGCGCGCCTGTCTATGGCTGCCAGGATTGCTGGGCCGCCATGCACGACAAAGTGCTCTCCAAATAGGATAACTTTTCCAGGCGCGCCTGCAGTGGACATCCTCGACCTCATACGAACACTATCGACGAATATCCGACCACTGCGCTGTTGTCGCTAGTCACATCCCCGCTGGTTGCGTATCGGAGTAGCTCACCATGCGACGCTCCCAGGTTCTTGGCTGCTACCATCACAGCAGCGATCGCCCCGTAGCCGCATGCAGATACGTCCAGGCGTTCCAGAACTGCGTAGAATCTGTAAATGTCAAGCGCAAGAATCGCTTTTATCAGCTCGCCATCTTTCCTGTGCGCATCGGC
This sequence comes from Nitrososphaera sp., assembly GCA_035281285.1. GTDB lineage: Archaea > Thermoproteota > Nitrososphaeria > Nitrososphaerales > Nitrososphaeraceae > Nitrososphaera. The sequence continues at coordinate 681 of DATEEE010000168.1, read as the reverse complement.
ATTTGGTTCGTAATGCGTAAGGTCTGACGAGGCAATGAGCATCGTGCTCTCTGGTCCTCTCTCGACCACTGCCTCGGAAATCGCGTTTCCGAGATCAAATGCGGTATCAGAATCCTGCTTGATTAGGATGATCGGAACGATCTGGATATCGCGCTTGATATGCTGCAGAAAAGGTAGCTGGACTTCTAGGCAGTGATCCTTGCTGTGAGCAAAGTCGCTAAAGTCAGTGGATGAAGATTTGCTTGCGATCTCGTCTGCAAGCTCTGTGTTAATCTGGACCTCGCCCAGAGGGGTCTGCCAGGTGCCTTCGCGCATTATTGCGACGCCCTTGCCGATACCGTAGTGGTTCGGGCCCACCATTATCACGTTGCGAAAATCCAAAGACGAAATTTCAAAGAAACCGTTCGCAGCCACTTTTCCGGAATATACATAGCCGGCATGGGGTGAAACTATGCCGTAAATTTTTCGTTTGGATGACGACGGCGCGGGCCTACCGGGGCCGAAGCGCGAGTCCCTGAAAGACTGATCAATGAGGTTCACGAGCTCCCTCGGGTTGTCAGGATAAAACATGCCGGCGACGGCCGGCGGTCGCTTTGTCGAACTTGCGCTACTGCTCAAGTGATCTCCTCGACCAACTTTGTTTCAAAGTCGTCGATGGAGGCTTTGCTGAGCATTTCCGAA
>DATEEE010000167.1:0-4665 GCA_035281285.1 Nitrososphaera sp. | reverse complement strand
GCTCACGGGCGCGCTGATGCTCGCGGTCACCGGCATCATCGTGATAGGCCTCGGACTTCGGTTCCGCAAAAACTAGTCGAATTCGGCCTTTCTGTAAGAGCCAAGTATCTTGAGGTAAAGCGTTTTTGGCCGCATTGCCTTCAGAGCATCCACGACCGGCTTTTGCGATAGGTGGCCCTCGAAATCAACGTAAAAGTTGTACTCCCAGGGGGTCTCCTTTGTCGGTCGCGATTCGATCTTTGTCAGGTTAATCCCGCGCACCGCAAATTCCCCGACTATTCCGAAAAGCGCCCCGGGGACGTGTTTTACAGAGAATATCATCGACGTCTTATACTGGATCCCGCCCTTTCGCTTTCCACTCTTCTTTTTCGGAGATAGCACAAGGAACCTGGTGTAGTTGTTCTTCCTGTCCTCGATGCCTTCGTCGAGGATCTCCATTCCGTACAGCTCTGCTGCTCTCCCGCTGGCAATTGCAGCCGCAGTCAGGGTCGATCCTTCCTTTATCATCTTGACAGCGCCGGCCGTGTCGTATGCCGGTAGCGCCTCCATCCGGTTTTTCAAAAGGTAGCCCCTGCACTGCGCGAGCGCCTGAGGATGCGAATGCACAGCTCTTATGCTGCTCTTTTTCGCGCCGGGGTTAGCGATTAGGCAGTGCCTCACCCTCTGGTATACTTCGCCCGTGACTTCCAGCCTGCGGCTCTCAAGAAGCAAGTCATATACCTCGTTGACGCTGCCTTCGATAGAATTTTCGACAGGCACAACAGCATGGTCCGCCTCGCCGCGCTCTGCAGCCTCGAACACTTCGCGAAAAGATCTCAGCGGCAGCAGCTTTGCATTTTTGAAAAACCGCAGGGCAGCCATCTCCCCATAAGCGCCCCTTTCACCCTGGAATGCAACAATGGCTGCACCCTTTTGCATGGACTTACTTGCCCGCTTTGTAAATCATGCGGAAAGTCTCCTTTCCGTAATCGTGGGTGAGCTTCCGATCCTCAAACGCGCCGCACTCGATGCATTTGATCGTGTTCTCGTTGGTCCTTACCGTGTTGCCGGCGCACATGAAGCAGAGCGTGTAGAGGACTCCAAACTCCTTTTCTGCAAGCGTAAGGTGCACAGTGGAATTGAGAAGGCTGATTATCCTTCCCCTGACAATGTCCCCGGTTCTGAACACCGCGCGGCGGTCGCCCCTTCTGTCCCTATCTCGAGCGCCGACTCTGGCCGAGGCTATGGCAGAGTATCCCGAAGGAAACTTGTTTTCGTTAAGGTAGAGAATCTTTACAGAGACCATGCTTGAAAAGAGCATGTCCACATAGCCAACGACAATGTCGCCCACCTTTGGGAGCAGCGGGGAATTCTTTTGCTGAATGCGCACGATTCTCCGCTTTAGATCATAGACCTTCGTGCCTACGGCCGCGGATCGCACGATTCCGTCCGGCGCAAGGTAGGTGTTCTTGCCGCCTTCAAATTCTTCAATGGATGCAACCTGCTCGCCCGGCAACATGGGCTTGTTTTCGTCTTTACTCGGCAATGCAGCATGGAATTTGTCTGGGCAAGTTATAACTGTTTGCGGCGACAAAAATTGGAATTTTTCTATGATTAAGATCTTTTGCTGACCAATTGTCACTGTACAATCTGGGCGAAAGATAATAAAGGTATAAAGAATAGATATTGCAAGGTGGAATTGTGAGCCAGAATACTCTGTCCCTAAAGGTACTTGAGGCGTATACCAGAGACGTCGGCAGAGGAGTAGCGAGGATTGACTACGACTCGATGGACAACCTGGGTGCGTCCACCGGTGATGTTATTGAAATTAGAGGCAAGCGCAGAACTGTTGCAAAGTGCTTGCCACTCTACCCCTCAGACGAGGGCAAGGGAATAATCAGGGTTGACGGTCTCGTCAGAAATAACGCTGGCATTGCGATAGGCGACACCGTTATTGTCAAGAAAATAAAGGCCGTCCCGGCAGAGAAGGTAATCGTTGCTCCGCTGGAGGCAATACCGCCAATTGACGAGAGATACCTTGCTGACGCGCTGGAGAGCGTTCCTCTCATCAAGGGCGACAACGTCATGGTTCCTTACTTTGGAGGCAGGCTCACATTTCAGGTAATTGGAGTCACTCCTGCAGCTGACGCCGTATTGGTCACTCAAAAGACAATCTTCCACATTGCTGAGAAGGGCGAAACTCTGAGAGGAGTGCCGCAGGTAACATACGAGGACATTGGTGGCCTGAAGGAAGAAATTCAAAAAGTCCGCGAAATGATCGAGCTACCGCTTAGGCACCCGGAGATATTTGAGAAGCTGGGAATAGAAGCTCCGAAGGGAGTGCTGCTCTACGGCCCGCCGGGAACGGGCAAGACGCTCTTGGCCAAGGCCGTGGCAAATGAGAGCAACGCCCACTTTATTTCGATTTCTGGCCCGGAAATCATGAGCAAGTTCTACGGCGAGTCAGAGGCGAGGCTCAGAGAGATTTTCAAAGAGGCAAAGGAGAAGGCGCCCTCAATAATATTCATTGACGAAATTGACTCGATTGCTCCAAAGCGGGAAGAGGTGACCGGCGAAGTCGAAAGAAGGGTTGTTTCTCAGCTGCTGTCGCTAATGGACGGGCTGGAAGCCAGAGGCAAGGTAATCGTTATCGCGGCCACGAACAGGCCCAACGCAATCGACCCGGCTCTCAGAAGGCCCGGAAGGTTCGACAGGGAAATTGAGATCAAGGTTCCAGACAAGCGCGGGCGGCTCGAGATCCTACAGATCCACACCCGCAACATGCCGCTTGACACCGATGTTGATCAGGACAAGATCGCTGCAGTCACTCATGGTTTCGTAGGAGCCGACCTGGAGTACCTCTGCAAGGAGGCTGCGATGAAGTGCCTCAGGCGTGTGCTTCCGGAGCTCAACCTCGAGGATGAAAAACTGTCGCCAGAGGTTCTCAACAAGCTCATTGTAACCATGAGCGACTTTGAAAATGCGGTAAAGGAAGTGATGCCGTCTGCCATGAGAGAAGTCTACCTCGAATCGCCAGACATTCCGTGGTCTGCCATTGGTGGCCTGGAAGAGGTAAAGCGCGAATTGCAGGAGGCAGTAGAATGGCCGCTTCGCTACCCAGATCTGTATTCGAAACTTGGTCACACAATGCCAAAGGGTCTGCTGATGCACGGCCCGTCAGGAACCGGCAAGACGCTGCTGGCCAAGGCGGTTGCAACAGAATCAGAGGCCAACTTCATCAGCGTGAGGGGGCCGGAGCTCCTTAGCAAGTGGGTAGGCGAATCAGAGCGCGGAATCAGGGAGATATTCAGGAGGGCAAGGCAGGCTGCGCCGTGCGTTGTATTTTTCGACGAAATCGACTCTATCGCTCCGACTAGAGGAATGGGAGGAGACAGCATGGTGACAGAGCGAGTGGTATCGCAGTTGCTAACCGAGCTTGACGGAATCCAGGCGCTTTCGGGAGTGGTTGTGATTGCTGCCACGAACAGGGCGGACATGATCGACCCTGCGCTATTGCGCCCAGGAAGGTTCGACAAGATAGTATTCGTCCCGATGCCGGACAAGGCAGCAAGGCAGAGAATCCTAGAGATTCACGCAAAGGGCAAGCCGATGGACCCAGGCGTAGACTTTGCCAAGGTTGCCGAGCTCACGGAAGGATTCAGCGGCGCTGACACGAGCGCGGTCTCCAACACTGCAGTGTCGCTTGTCCTGCACGAGTACCTTGCAAAGTACCCGACTCCAGAAGAGGCCGCAAAGCACGCTTCAGAAGCGCACGTGATGATGCGCCACTTTGAAGAAGCGGTGAAGAAGATCAAGACGCAAAGGGAAGGCAAGCCGGGCGAAAAGTTGACGGTACCTTACTACAGGTAAGGCCCGCGCAACCCGCATTTCTTTTTTTTCAAATTCGAAATTTTTTCCGCGGCATGTTTACTGTAAATCTATTTACACACAGCTGGCAACTGAGATAGCACGGGGTAATGTTTTTAAGCTATATGTTTTATTGATTAAATCACTCAAAAGAAATTGGTGGAAAACTCACAGGTTCAACTCGTCCAAAAATCCACAACCACAACACTGAATCGCTTTGTTTCACCGCAAGACATCCATAGACTGGTTACACGGTACGGCACGCCGCTCTACCTCGTAGATGAAGAAACGCTGCACGCAAAGGCAAAGGAGCTTCACGCGGCCTACTCAAAGTTCAAAGGCCCCGTAAAGGTCGCGTACTCGATCAAGGCAAACTTTTCGCCGGCGGTCATCAAGGCTTTCATGAAGGACGGAGTCACGTTTGACCTCACGTCCCTTGGTGAACTGCACTTTATCAAGCAGTGCAAGGCGGATCCAGAGAATGTAATCTACACAAGCGTCACGGAAGAGCACGAGGAGTACCTCGAAGTGCTTCAGGCAGGCGTGAGAAGGGTTGTGGTAAGTTCGTTCAAAGGCCTCATGAACCTCGCAAAGGCAGCAGAAAAGCTCGGAGTAAAGCCACTGACCATGATCAGGGTCAATCCCGAGGTCGGCGTCAAGGCAGAGGTCCGCGCTTCATACAGGAACGGCAAGTTCGGAGTCCCGTTCAACGGTGGGACAATAGACAGCGCCGCAAAGATGGTAAAGCACCTGATGGGTAACGAGCTACTAAAGTTCGAAGGGTTCCACTTCCACCTGGGCTCGCAGATTACCGACTTT
>DATEEE010000166.1:0-11663 GCA_035281285.1 Nitrososphaera sp. | reverse complement strand
CCTGTCGTTTCTTGGGTGCCCTTCAAAGTAGATGCCAAGCATTTCAAAGGTTTCCCGCTCGTGGTACTCCACACTTTTGTAGACGTTAATTAATGTTGGGAGCCGGGGGTCCTCCCTGCTCGTCCTAGTCGAAAGCGTCAGGATGTGCGAAGCAAGATCGTCCCTGCTGTAAGAGCCGATGTGGTAGTCCATCTGTATCTGGTTCTCCTTCGGAAAGTCAGTCCCGCCAGCCGACTCGGCATGGTCGAGCCCCATGCCGTCGCGCAAGAAGGTCGCTACTTCTACAATGTCCGCAGGCTGTACCTGAATTTTTATTCGCAGAGGCCTGATGAAAATAATCTTGACTGATTCGCCGAACTTGTTTCTGATCTGGTCTGCTAGTCCCTTTTCAAACGCTGGCGGCTCTGGCTCCTTCTTGACTGGCGGTGCCGCAGCCGGTGCAGGCGCGGTAGGCTTTGCAGCTGCTGGAGGTTTCGCAGCGGCAGGCTTTGCAGGTGGCGCAGCTGGGTTCTTGGGCGGTTCTTTCTTTTCGCTGCTCATGCTACCTTATCTTTGACCTTTTGATCTTTTCCTGCAGTAGCATGCAGCCTTGAATAAGGGTCTCAGGTCTCGGAGGACAGCCAGGCACGTACACGTCCACGGGGACTATGCCGTCGACGCCCGGCAGGACATTGTACGAGTCGATGTAGAGTCCGCCTGTGATGGCACACGCGCCCATCGCAATGACGTACTTTGGCTCTGGCATCTGGTCGTAGACCATTCTCAGACGGGGCGCCATTTTTCTGGTGACTGTTCCCTGAACCACTATGAGGTCGCACTGCCTGAGCGAGCCGAACGCTTCGATGATCCCGAACCGCTCAACGTCATATCGGGGTCCAGAAGCGGCCCCGAATTCTACGCTGCAGCACGCCGTCTCGAGGTGGACAGGCCACAGGGACCAGATTCTGCCCCAGTTGATTGCATAGCCAAGCGGCTGGTCAAGCGCCCTCACTAGCACGTCGCTAAGTTTGCTGACGAGCACGTTAAAGTTGGTCGGGCTCACCAGTTCCCGCTTCATTGCTGACTCGAGTCCTCCTTGACGATTTCTTCGCATTCTAGATATTTATTACTTGTTAGCAAAACTACCATATCCCCTTCCTCCCTGAAAGGTATAGAGCATAGCCCATGGCGGCAAACATTATGCCGAGAAATCCTATTATCGGAAGAGTTGCTGCCCGGGGGATCGAAAAGAGCGCCGTTCCCCAGGCATACAGAAAAATTGACATGACATCAAAAACCACGAACATGAGTATGTACGCGTAATACTGCATCATGAAATGAGACCTTCCTTCGCCGGTAGGCATCTGACCGCATTCCATCGGCAGGAATTTGACTGGATTGTAGCGCCTGCGCGGTGACAAGAGGCGCGAAAGGATCAGAGCGGGCACGGAGGCCAAGAGTCCAAAGCCAAGCATGTAGAGAATTGGAGTAAAGTCCGCGGCGGTCTCTCCAGCCAAGGCGGGAATTGCTGCTTTCGGCTTGGTATAAAAATGTAACGAGCTTGGCAAAAATCTCGAAAATTTAGCTCTTTGCTATCATGTTGAACAGCTGCCGTGCCGCAAGTTTCGGGTGGTGCAGCGCGAGCTTCATCATTTTTCCGGCGGAAAATTCTGCTTTGATAAAGTCAAGGAACTCGTCGACGGTCATGTCCCTAAGGATCTCTATTTCCTTGTCCCACTGCTCGTCGGAAAGGCCGATCCAGCGCGACTGAACTTTGAGCGCTGCGCTGATTTTTGACTCTACTTTGCTCTTCCAGGTCTTTTCGTAGTCCACGAGCGATTCCCGTGTAGAATTTCTTGAAAGCGATTCCGCGCCCACTTTTCCCGCAAGCCTGCCAAATTCTATTGCGTAGCGTATTCCCTCAAGAACGAGAGGGTTTGACTGGCCAGCCGAGTCGCCAACGAGCACGAGCCCGTCTGACACGGTGTTTCGCCGGACGCCTTCGTTCGGAATGAATCCGTAGTGTAGTTCCAGCGGCTGTATTCTCCCCAAAGAGGCCAGCAGACCGGGCCGCTTGTCCATCAAGTGATTCAACTTGTCGAGCGGATCTAAATTAGATTCAGGACGTCCGATCCCCACTCCAATCCTTACTCTGTTCTCTGAAAGTGGGAAGAGCCACGCGTAGCCGGCTTCGGAATACTCCTTGCCCACCATTAGCGTCCACTCACTACTTTCTGCGCTGTCGCAGTAGCATTCGTACTCGGCTCCGACTCCGTAACGTTTCCACTCAGCGACCTCCCCGGCCTTGCGAGCAACTGACGAGCTAAAGCCGGATGCGTCGATTACGAGCGTGCACTCTAATGTTACATCACCCTTTGGAGTGCTTGCCTTGATCCCGGTGACTCTGTTGTCCTTCTTGATCACGTTGATGACGTTGCTCCTAACCATTATCTGAGCCCCGGCGCTTGCAGCCAGTGTTGCCAGATACTGGTAGGTCGCGCGGACGTCCAGCACGCATGACCTGGGAGTATCGCCCGAAATCAGAACTTCGTTGTTAGGCGACACAAAGCGGTACCTGCGAATCGGGTTGTAGTACTGCGAAGGTACTCCTAGGCTTTCCATAGAGTCTATCCATGAAACGCCGCTGGTCCTGATATTGTGGGCAATGGACTCGTCCTTTTCGAAAAGTATGACCTTCGCACCGGCTTGCGCAGCAGCGTATGCTGCGGACAGGCCTGCGGGTCCACCTCCCACAACTCCGATATCGAATCGATCCCCCATCCTAGCCACCCGTGAATGAAATGTTCCGGAAGCGCATGTAAGGAAGTATCGATGAAAGTATGACTTTGCGCTCCTTTGAAACGCCGTCAAGATCCTTTAGCGCGCGGAAAATGTTTCCGGCGACCATGACTTCCTTGACTGCCCCGACTATGCTTCCTCCGACCACCAACTTGCCTCCCTTTACGACGCCGGAAAAATCGCCATTAACTGGGTTGACGTTGCCCGAGAACCTGCTTACGATGATTCCCTTTTTCATTTCCGATATCAGGGTTTCGAGTGGCTCTGTGCCGGGCCGGACCACAAAATTCGTCGTAGAGACCGAGGGAGGCGAGGTCGATGTTCCGCCCGCATTTCCGGTGCTCCGTACACCGTCCTTCCTCGCGGTATAAGTGTTGTACAGGAATTTCTTGAGTATCCCTTTTTCGATGACCGTGTTTCTCCGGTGTGCCACTCCTTCCCTGTCAAAGCTCGAGGCTCCGAGGCCTTCGGCATTTGTGGCGTCGTCTTCCAAACTCAGCAGATCGGATGCGACCGGCTTTCCGATCTTGCCCGCAAACGCGCTTGATTTTTTCTGCACTGCGTCTGAATTTACTGAATGCGAGATCACCTCCTCTACCAGCTCAGTTGACGCCGAAGGCGCCAGAAGCATTTCTCCGCGGAAACTCTGGATCTTTTTTGGCTTGAGTGAACCCAGCACAGTGCGGGCAAACTCTGCAGCAGTAGCGAGCACGTCAATCTTCTTGACCGAATGCGACGAACCCGCCTGGAAGTCAAAACTCGAAACTTCGCCTGCGTCAATGGCCATCCCCATGATGCTCCACGAAAAAGTTGACAATTTCTCGAAAAGCTCGAGGCCGTTCGAATTCGAGATTTGCTGGGAAATTCGCGCGGCTGAAAAATTCCCGCTGTCCACCGTAATTCTCGGATCAGCGGCTGTAGCCGCTTTCAAGAGATCTGCTGCGCATCTTGCCGCTTCTGCCGCGCCAAAATCCTCCGTTGCCCTGTCGTAGACGCCTCGGAGGTGCGGAACCTTTGAGGACTTGGCTGGCAGCGAATTGAACCTGTCGGGAGGGCTCACCTTTGCGATCTTGACTGCCATGACAGCGGCGTCGCGCACTGCGTCTTTGGTCAGCCTGTTCACTGAGTAAAAGCCAACCGAACCGTCGACGATGACTCTCATGCCGATTGATCCCATTTGCTGCGACTTTGCCTGCTTGATGTCGTTATTTTCAAGGAATACTTCTGACTCGGCCATGCTCACCGCAAAGGCCTCGGCTTCATTCGCGCCCTGGGATTCTGCCTCCCTCACCGCAAGCCGCGTAAGGTCGCGCATCACTGCCTGCCTCCTATTATCGCTGTGCACCTGACGTGAGGGCCACCCCCGTCCACTTTTGCCGGCTGATACTTTCCGCAGTACCCTGTCCCGATATCATAATGAAAGCAGTTCCCAACCATATCGACTGACTGCAATACTTCAAACGCGTTGCCAGAAATGCTGTCACCCCTCACGAGTCGTCCGAGTTCTCCGTTCTCGATGAGGTATGCCTCCTCGGCGCCGAACATGAACTCGCCGTTGGCGTCCGCCTGCCCGTTGCGCGCACCTTTGACAAGGTAACCGTGACGGGTTTCTTTTATCATGTCGTCCAACTTGTCAGACCGCGGCTCAACAAACGTGTTTCGCATTCTAATAAGCGGCTCGTCGCTGTACTGAAATGCGCGGGCATTTCCCGTGGAAGCCTGATCGAAGATCAGGGCGGATTCGCGGTTGTGGAGGAACGACTTTAGAATTCCTTTTTCTATTACCGGAGTTCTTCCCGCAAGAACGCCTTCGTCGTCCACCATTATGGTTCCCGCCGCCGGTCCGTTAGAGTCAACGGCGCCACTATCGACGAGTGTGACTAGTTCGCTTGCCACACGCTCTCCGACCTTATCCTTGACGACCGATCCCGACAGGACAAAGTCGGCTTCGACTGTGTGGCCGATTGCTTCATGCGATAGCAACCCCACCATTCCAGGATCGAGTATCACCGTGGTTTTTTCCCCCTTTGCATGGCCAGCATTGAGCAATCTTGTAGCCCGCTCGGAAGCGGTGAGTGCAAAGTCCAGATGCGACTTTGTTCCAAAGAGGTCCTGCCATCCGCCTGTTATCCCGATTCCCTCGTGGGCAGTGGCACTGTCCGAGCCCCTGGCGGCAATGGCTACCACCCCAAATTCCGGCTTTGAATCGCAAATCTCAACCTCGGCTCCGTCGCTGTTTGAAATCAACTTGTGATCAAGGATTTCTCTGTAAGTGCACGAAGCCGTCTTGACTGACCTTGAGTGCTTGCGCGCGTGTTTTTCTGCCTCTCGAACAACCCGCACTTTTTCCTCTATCGAGACGTCTGAGAGCCTTCCCCTGACGTCTGCTGAAAATTGCCCCCGCGCCATCCTGGACTGGGCAAGGCCCCTCACCTTGTTCTTTTTGGAATCAGCAAGAACGCGGGCAGCGGAGATTGCCTGGCCCAGGGAATCTTTGAGGGCGTCCGGGGAGAGTTCGGTCGTGCTGCTGAATCCCCAGCAGCCGTTAACGAGGACCCGGATGCCGCAGCCCGCAGTTTCAACGACTCTCATGCGCTGTAGTTCACCGTTTACAAAATTGACCTCTGTCATGAATCGCGAAAGGTAGCGTGCTTCGGCGTAGCTGGTTCCTCTTGCGTCGGAGATGAGCGATGAAAGCCTGTCAAGCATCAAGCAATACTCCAGGGACTGAGGTCAACAGCGATATTGGCTTGCTACCATAACTTATGCTTTATTCAGTCGAACCATACGGTCTTGCCAGACTTTTTGATCTGAAGGTGTGAAAATTTCTTGCCTTTAGCCGCGCCGTGCCAGTGCCACTTGTAGGCTGGCACGCATACGAATTCTCCCTCCCGGAGCTCGTGGACTTCATCGAGCCTGACTGTGGCCAGCTTTTCGTCCTCCAACCTGACGCCGGTCTGAATCGCGACTACTCCATCTCCCTCCGTTGCGACCAGCACTTGATCGGTTTCATGGTAATGAAGTTTTGTGCGGGCACCGGCAAGGAACGTCACGAGGAAAGTTTCAAAGTCCTTGGTGAGGCTTTCGGTAACCATCTTGCGTATCTCGACTTCTCCGTCGAAATATTTTGACATTGAAGGATCAGGCGTTATCTGGTTGATCTGGAATTTCTCCATTGCTATCGAATCTGGGTGGAGCAACTTAAATGTCTACGGACTGGCCGTTGGAGTACGTGCTAGCCTGCGTAATCATTTCTACAATCTTGGATGCGACGGCCCCGGGCTGGAGCATTTTTGCCCTGTTCATGCGATAGTAGGTTGGGCTGGCGGCCTCCTGCATTTTGGTAGCCACCTCCCCCGGGCAAATGGCCATGACGCGGATATTGTGACTTGCTACTTCCCATGAAACACTCTCGGTAAGCGCCATGAGTCCAAACTTGCTTGCGCAGTATGCGGAAAGGTTTTCAAATCCGACTTTGCCGGCGCCCGAGCTTACGTTGACTATGGTCCCAGTCTTGCGCCTAATCATTCCAGGGAGCACTTTCCTTGTGAAAAGAAAAGCACTCTTCAGGTTTGAGCTGATGGTTTCGTCCCATTCCTTTTCGGTCGTGTTCACTATAGGTTTTACGAACGCGATTCCGGCGTTGTTGATAAGCACGTCGATTGGTCCCAGCTTATCGACAACTTTTTCAACGAACGCATTTACCTGGGCAGACCTTCCAGCGTCACATACTAATCCCACTACCCTGTCATGGATTTGCTTCATTTCTTTGACGGTCTGGTCCAGCTCACTTTTGGTCCTCGAGCACACTGCGACGCTCATGCCCAGCTCGGCAAGCTGAAGAGCTGTTTCCTTTCCAATTCCTCTACCTGCTCCTGTGACAATTGCGGTCGGCGGCATGCTATGCCGCGGCCAAGCGTCCCTATAATTTTTTCAGCAGAAATTTTCGCCGCGGCGATTCTAACAATTATATCGAGCGGCAGCGCTGCCCCTTGCGATGGACATTATCCCGGCAATGCCGGCCCCCGAGTTCAAGGGAATAAGCGGGTGGGCAAACTCGCAGCCCCTTTCGATGAGTGGCCTAAAGGGAAAAGTTGTGCTAATTGACTGCTGGACATACACCTGCATTTTCTGTCTCAGAACGATCCCCATCATGAGACGACTCCAAGCAAAGTACGGCAAGTATGGCCTGCAAGTCATTCAAGCCCACTCTGCCGAATACCAGTTTGCCACCGACCCGGCAAACATCCGGACGGCCCTTGATTACTATCGGGTGTCTGAGCCCGTCGCTTTTGACGTTGAGAACAAGACGTGGGAGGCTTATGGCAACATGTATTGGCCAAAGCACATCCTGATTGACCACAATGGCCTAATCCGATACGAACACGCGGGATACGGTGGTATGTCGGACTTTGAGGAACCAATCGCTGAACTGCTGGCCGAGGCAGGCAACGAGCCGGCTGAAGAGAGGGACGATGCCAACCCTGCTGATAGCATCTACGACATGTACGGCATGCATTTTTACGGAATCGCGCCAGAGATTTGTGTCGGTTACTCGAGGATGCGTCGATTCGGGAACAACCAGACACTCAAGCCTGATGCCGTCAATATCGTGATGGATCCAGGCGGCCACGACGTAAATGCCGTATACCTGCGCGGCAAGTGGACATGGCTTCGCGAAGCCGTGCAAATCGCTTCCGGCGGCAAGGAGCAGAATCCTGCCGTGATAATGAACTACACCTCGGCAACTAGAGTCAATTGCATCATGGGCTCTTCTGATGGCAAGCCAGCCAGGGCGGAAATAAAGCTCGATGGAAATCCAGTTCCGCAAGGCAATCTCGGCAAACACGCCTTTGTCGACGGCAATGCAAGTTTTGCAAGTATCAAATGGCCCTTCATTTACAATGTCGCCGCGTCTGAAAAGCCGGAGGCCCATGAAATTGAGGTAATACCGCGGTCTGACAACTTTGTATTCTACACCTTTGTCTTTGGGTAAGTCTTTTATTTGCTGAAATTCACTCTTTCCACATGGCGGAGACAGTAATCAGCGAGGGCTCACTTGCGCCCGACTTTGTGATGAAAGACATCAAGGGAAAATCGATCAAGCTTTCTGACCTCAAGGGAAAAAAATCAGTCGTTGCTTACTTTTATCCGAAGGACTTTACCCCCGGATGTACAGCCGAGGCGGCCGAATTTTCAAAGGACTACGAAAAGTTTAGGGCGGCGGGAATCGAAATCGTCGGCATCAGCCCGGACAGCGACGAATCGCACGAAAAGTTCAGGGACAAGATGGGAATCCCGTACCCGCTCGTGGCCGACACGGAAAACGAAGTTTCAAAGAAATACGGAGTCTACGGCCTGAAGAATTTCATGGGCAGGGAGTACATGGGAGTCAACAGGTCAACGTTTATTGTCGACAAGTCGGGCAATATCGCCAAGGTATTCAAGCGCGTCAAGCCTGCAGGGCACAGCAAGGAAGTCTTTGAATCAGCCCGGGGCTAGCGCCGGCGATCCAGCGCATAGAATTCTGACATGGGATCATGCCTCCGGTTGTTCATCACGAGCCCAATCATGGAGCGAATCTCTTCACAGCATTCCACGAAACGCTTTCCTTTCTGCGTGGTCCTATAGATCTTGTTTCCGTCGGCATCTTCCACGTGCTCGAGCAGGTTGTGGGCCAGTAGGGCCGAAAAGTAGCTCTCGACCTGGCTGCTGCTGATGTTTGCTCGGTAAAGTATGTGGGTCTTCTTTGCCCCCGAACCCGTGGCGGAAACGAGTATATCGTAAACGATGTCAACCTTGCTCCTGTGCCGCTCGGTGCGCCCTGCAGGAGCAGAAAATCCGGAATCCATTCTAGCTCGCGTATTCAAGTCACGGATTACTTAATAGAACTACGCAATAAAAATCTGTATTTTCTTTCTATTTCGAGGCTTCCACCAGCTCGGACAAGTGCTCCAGAATTCGAATGTGGTGCTCCTCGTCGACGCTGACACTCTTTAGAAGCGCGGCTGTCTCCACGTCACCAGAAGCAAGCTCGGCGCATTTGAGGAGGATGTCTCTTGATTTTCTTTCGTCTTCTATCGAATCTGCGATCCCCTTTTTTGTAAAGTGAGTGCTCCCGGTTGCGCCCTCGATGTCCGCCATAATCCGCGAGATATACTCAATGTGTCGGAGACCGTCAGTTAGCAGTGTATGGATGTAACTGCGGACCAGGTTGTTCTCGACGGTTGTGAGGACGGACATGTAGTGCATCAGTTCCTTCACTTCTGCCTCATGCTGCTCCTTGAGCAGAGTGTACAGTTTCTGCTTCCTTTCCATCTGTTCAATCCGCGAGTCCATCACGGTCTGTAACGAAAGTTCGGTATAAAAGCTAGGCTTTCTTCTTTGTAGATTTAAATTACTTGCCATCCATCATGGAAATGCTTGTCCTCACCGCAGAGCATCTGCGACTGCCCCTGTCACAAAAAATACGGTGAAAAATCGATCTGCGGCAAGTGCGTTGACAGGCACAAGACATCGCCATACTACAATATTTTGAAAAAGTTCGAATAGTGCAACGGCGACCATTCCGCAGGGTTAAAATAAATTCAGAGGTAAGCTATCGTGTGAAGCGAATCCTGATTGTTGGTGCGATAGCCGGCTTGCTCGTCGCGGTTTCGATTGCCATGCTTGCTACGCAGCAGGGGAGCCCAGTGCCATCCGTTCCTGCGCCAGTGTTGAATCCGGATTCGATGCCAGCCAGGTTCAGCGAAGCAGTGAACCTGACGAACAATACCCGGGACTCGGTGTACGGACAGGTCGTCGCTTCGGATGAGACTGTCTATGTGGTCTGGCAGGATTCGGTGCCATCTGGCCAATCACCGGATGGCAGGTATTTTTCCGGAAACTATGACATTTTCATGATGCAGAGCCTCGACTCTGGGAGGACATTTGGGACTGCGGTTAACCTGAGCAACAACCACGGGTTTTCCGAGCATCCCCAGACGTCTGCGTACGAAGAAAGCCTCTACGTCGTCTGGGCCGACAACACATCCGGCAACAAGGAAGTGATGTTTGCCAAAAGTGATGACTCGGGGGAAAATTTCGGATCGGAGATTAACTTGAGTACTAGCCTGGATGATTCATTCAACCAGGAAATAGCGGTCCATGAGAACAACGTATACGTCGTTTGGCTTGAAGAGGGCCAGTCGAGCAGCGAAGTAATGCTGAGGACCAGCCGCGACGGTGGCGACAGTTTCGGCGACTCGGTAGTCGTAAGTGAAAATGCTGCTCCTTCGACACTTCCAAAAGTTGCCGCAGATAGTCAGGGCGCCCACGTAGTATGGAGCCGGCTGGACGAATCTGAAATGAGAGGGCTCTAC
The DNA here is from genome assembly GCA_035281285.1 of Nitrososphaera sp. Lineage (GTDB taxonomy): Archaea > Thermoproteota > Nitrososphaeria > Nitrososphaerales > Nitrososphaeraceae > Nitrososphaera. Next base: position 1,524 of record DATEEE010000166.1, on the reverse strand, counting down.
TATGCTTCAGCGCTAGACGGCAGCGCAATCGGAGAGGCGAAAAAACTCGCGGCCGCCGATGAATTCGGAGAGCCGCAAGTAATTGCTGGCCACGGCGCGCTCTACGTTATTTCTGGAGGCCAGGACAAGATTGGCGTCGATGGCCTATTTCTTGCAACCAGCCGCGACGGTGGCGAGACTTTCTCCTCCGAAATTATTGATGTCAACGGGACTTTCGTGAATCCGCTGAACGTCGAGGCTGCGGCCGGCGACGATTCTGTTCTATACGTTGCGGGCCAAGTCTTTTCTAGTGACAACGAGGAGATTCTATTGCTTCCGATTCTGGTGGAGCCGGAAGGTACTACCGTCCTCGGCCTTTCAGATCTGAGCAACAACGAGAAGATTTCTGAGTGTCCTTCGATCGCAATTTCCGGCGAGAACATCTTTGTCGTATGGGAGGACCTTAGCCCCGGCAATCACGAAGTTCTGTATGCTCGAGGAGAGAAAATTTGAGTGCGGGAGGTGGGATTTGAACCCACGAACCCCTAAGGGATAAGAGCCTCAGTCTTACGCCTTTGACCAAGCTGGGCGACTCCCGCGCAATTAACACGCTTCTGGCGCGCTAATTTGAATATTGCGTGCGGTGCATTGGTTTTTATAATGCTTGCAGCATTTGAGTGCAGCGAAAATGCTTATACCCGTAAGATGTTTTACTTGCGGAAACCTGATTGCTGACAAGCATGCAGAGTATTCCAACAGGGTGAAGGCGGGCGAAGATTCTGCAAAGGTGCTCGACTCGCTGAACGTCAGGCGCTACTGCTGCAGGAGGATGTTTATTTCGAGCGTCGAGACGATCTACCAGATCATTCCGTACTACGAAGCCCTTAGACGGAGAATGTCAGAGATCCAGTCAGAGATCGAATAAATCGTCAAACCAATAAATAACCTACCGATACGCAGCATCCTGTCACAATGCCTTCTATCACTTCAGTACGCGGAAGGATACTTTACAACAGCAGGGGAGCAAAGACAATAGAAGTCGATGTTGTTTCAGATAAAAAATTCACAGGCCGTGCGTGCGCGCCGTCTGGCGCGTCGGTTGGAAAACTTGAAGCCCAGAGCTTTCCGGACAACAAGCCAGAAAGCGCGCTCTCCATGCTAACCACGAATGCGCAAAAATTTGTAGGCCTGAAATCCGAAGACATGAAGTCGGTTTTTGACGTGCTGCGACGCATAGATTCAACCGAGAATTACAGCAAAGTGGGAGGCTCAGTCGCGTATGCACTTAGCATTGCGGCAGTGGATTCGGCTGCAAAGGCGCTTGGATTACCTCTCTTCAAGCTGATCAGGCCCGACAAGCCCTACCGTTTTCCCTTTCCTCTAGGCAACATTCTTGGGGGCGGTGCCCATGCCGGGCCCGGAACGCCAGACATACAGGAAATTCTCGCATGCCCGGTTGGCGCAAAGACGATCACCCAGGCACTCGAGATGAACTTTAAACTGCATGCTGAGACCCGGAAAGTTATCGAATCAACCGACCGCAAA
>DATEEE010000165.1:0-3252 GCA_035281285.1 Nitrososphaera sp. | reverse complement strand
GGCGATTCTATGACTCCCGGGTCCGGAGTGGCCTTTGTGAAATTATCATACGTCAGGTAGCCGGTGATGCCGCCCAAGACAAGAATTACAGGAAACGCGATTATGCCTGCCCTTCCCATTGGTAACGGCTATTTCCCTACCCATATTAATTTCTTATAGGTCAACTGCTATATGCCAGACGGCTAATGCCAACTTGTGGGTCAGAAGAAAGTCGCGTGCAAGAGCTGCTCAAAGATGTTTCTGGCACCACCGGTCGACACCGGGAGGCAAGAGATTTCAGCAGAATTAGACGAGAGCGCGTCGTTTGCCCTCATCTGCCCTTTTTGCATGTCGCACAATGTCTACACCGCCAGGGATCTGCAATAATATTTATTCCCCCGCGGTGCTACACTCCGAAAGAGCGATTTGGCGAACGAGACCAACTGTGCGCTCTGCGGCACGGCCTTGACTTCTTTTAGGTACCGACCGATGCCGCAGTGGAACATTTCTGGCGTGCTTTGCAGCCAATGCTACGACAAGCGGCTGCTAGAACACTACATCCAGCCAGACAGGCGGTCCATTACGAAAAAGTAAAGACTAAATACTAATTTTATCTTCCCTGAACCATATGCCAACCGCATACATCCTCGTGAACTGCACTCTTGGCTCTGAAGAGAAGATCATTAATGAGATCGCAAAGTTGACAGATGTCAAAGAAGTGCGCGGCACCTATGGTGTTCACGACATATTCGTAAAAGTAAAGTCTGAGAACACCGAGGCAATGAACCACACGATAACTAACAAGATCCGCAAAGTCCCGGGGATAACCTCGACAGTTACCCTAGTGGTAATTGAAGAGCAGGGCGGCAAGGGCTAGACTGCCTTATTCTGCTAGCTCGCTCTTTTTCTTGTCCTCTGCCCTTGTTTTCTTAATTTCATAGATGATCAGTGCGCTGGAGCCGCAAACGGTGATCCAGCCTGCCGCGCCAACCGCAACATAAACCCAGTAGTCAGGTATGAGAAGCGCGAGGCCGGCTACGGCTGCTCCAATGAACCAAGTCGTCACGAGAAGTTGAAGTCGCAAGGCTAGCCCCTCATGTCCTCATCAAAGCCAGCAAACCTGTCCAGAATCTTGCCGCACTTTGCGCAGTTGTTGTACTCCACAAACACGAGATCGCCGTACTTGCGGTATGCAAATGATTCCTTGTGCGGACAAAACGCCTGTCGCAGCGTCTGGAGCATCTGTCCGATGAAGCGTGGCCGGGTTCTTTACTCTTTCGCCACTGCCTTAATTGATATAGAAGCACCCCAATGAAATTCCGGGGCCCGTAGCGTAGTCAGGATATCGCGGCGGTCTTCGGAACCGCAGGTCAAGGGATCGAAGCCCTTCGGGCCCGCTTACCTTCAACACCCGAGGCCCTTTGGTCCCATCGCGTGTTCACCGACAGGGCGTAAAAGGCATTTCCCTGCTAGCGATTAAGAAAGAAGAACTGAGGATTATGGTTCGGGTTGGACATGAGAATCTGAATCCACCAATTTCTGCTTATTCACTTCTCCCTGCGTTTTCTGTCTTGTTTCAGTCATCTGTTGAGCTGTATAGTAGATCCCGTGATCATTTTTCAAATGGCTAAGGAAGGCGACTCCGTTGTTTACGGTATCCCGCACAATCAAGCCACGGCCACATTCACTACATCGGATCACGTGCTCATTGGATTCAGCTTCCATGAGCCAACATACACGTATCATGAATATTAGTAAATGGATCAAAATCCGATGGATGCCACCTAGATATGTGTGGAAGCATGACGCAATCGGTGGACAAGAACTAGAAGAAACGGTGAATAGTTTGGGACCTGAAGAACCGCTCATCCTCTCATCAAAGACTGGTCACGGTATCCACAAATTGAGGGCCTTGCTTGCCACCTTTCCAAGAAAGACGAGATCGAAGGCGTAGCATAGGGTTATATCCCGCGCTTTGACATTCATAGTGTGAGAAAATTCAACAAAAGTCAGTCTTCGGGTGCTAGGTGTGAATGTATATGTCATGGAAGACCTAACACCGACTATTGCGGCTATTGCTCGCCAAGACATTCAGGATTCCCAAGACGTTAGGAAAGCCAAAATCAGTTTGCTTGGGCTTTACTGCGAACTGTAGATGTTAATGGTATTTTTCCGCTACCGATTCCTGGAGAAATCACAATAACGCAGAATTGGAGGTTTACAGGCCCCATAAAGCCGCTGGAGGCACACAGCCTTGTGGATCCGCCTAGTCTTTGGGGTACAAGTATGAAGCCTCCATGCAATGCCCGAAGCCCTTCAGGCCCGTCGATTAACTCAAGCCTACCCCTTGGACTGCAGTACTCGAGCGAAACTAATTCTAGGATCATGTCCTTTTCGCTGTCCTTGCCATTTCAGTCTGGAAATCTCTTTATCACCGCGAGGTCTGCAACAGAAACACATTGCTAGATTTTGGTCCGCGCCAGCTAATACTTGGGCTGCTGGTCTCCGTGGCCATTGGCAATTCCATTATTTTCTTTTCAGAGAGCGAAAATCGGGCCGTCTTTTCCGAACTGGTAACGATAATTGCTGCAAGCAGTGCTGTTCTGCTTGCTGCCGCAATAGCACTTAGGCAAGACCCTGCAGGTCCACATGGCAAGTCATACCTTTCACTCGCAATCGGCCTTGTGCTCTGGCTTTGCGCCGACATTGTGTGGGCGTCGTACGAATTGTTCTACCATATCGCAGCACCAATACCCTCTTGGTCAGATGTCCTGTGGCTGTCCGGCTATCCCTTTTTCGCCTACAATCTATTCCAGACGTACAAGGAATTCAATAGCAGCAGCAAAAGGCGTGTACTGCTCGCAAGCATAATTGGCAATGCCATATTTCTCGCATATCTTGTGACTTTCACTATTGGCATCGCCGACCTCTCATCGCCTTCAGGTCTGATACTGTTTGCGGTGCTTGTGTCGTACCCTGTTGCAAACGCGGTCCTGACGATCCCAGCCTTCCCCCTGCTTCTCGGGCTGTGGAGAGACAAGCCGTGGTCCATACCCTGGACGTTCAAGGCTCTGTCACTTTTCTGCATCGTCGTGACAGATAGCTGGTTCGCGTTCATAGTCATCACCGGCCTTCAGGAGCAGGTCTGGGTCGCGTCAATGCTCTTTGGAGCAGAATACCTTATCATGGCAAGCGGGCTTGTCTGGTACAACAAGTTTCTGAGTCGCTACAGCAGCCACGAGCCGCGTGCTATGCAGGAACGAGTGTCACACC
>DATEEE010000164.1:0-2308 GCA_035281285.1 Nitrososphaera sp. | reverse complement strand
ATCAGCCGTCTCCTTGTCGGTATACCTGCTTCGTACACCTCCAGGTGACACGATGAAGGTCTGTTCCTTTCCCAGCTTTGTCGCCGTCGCTGTCACGTCCTTTCCTCCGCCGTGCACAAAAACCAGCTTTTCCTTGTCGGCGATGGACTTTATGTCGGCCAGAGCCGAGGGGTGCAACCCGTCAACGACGCTTCCCCCTATCTTGATGACTATCATACCGGTGTCAGCGGAGTGTACCTGAGCCCGTCGGATTCATCTAGTCCAAACATCACGTTCATGTTCTGGATCGCCGAACCGGCAGCACCCTTCATGAGGTTGTCCGACGCAGACAGTGCAACTACCCTCTTGTTGTATTCGTCTATGTCAAAGCCCACGTCGCAAAAGTTAGAGCCGACTACAAACTTCGGGTCGGGGAACTTGTAGAGACCTTTTTTGTCCCGAATGAGCCGGACAAAGGGCTCGCCCTTGTACGCATTGCGGTACATTTTCCAGAGTTCCAGCTCCTCCACGTCTCGCTTGAGAAAAGTGTGGTTTGTAGTAAGTATGCCCCTCACAATATTGACTGCGTGGGGACTCATGCTCACCTTGATCTGCTTCTTGGCTACCTGCGACAGCTCCTGCTCTATCTCGCCCGTATGCCTGTGCTTTGCAGGCTTGTATGGCCTCACGACTCCGTAGCGCATTGCGTGATGGGTTCCGGCATTGGCTTTTGCGCCGGCGCCTGAAGATCCAATCTTGCTGTCAACCACTACATGATCCGTATCTATCAGATTATTTTCGATCAAGGGCTTGAGTGCCAGCAGCGAAGTCACCGCCATGCATCCAGGGCACGACACGAGCTGGGCCTTTTTGATCTCTTCTCGGTGAAATTCCGGGACGCCGTAGACTGACTTTGACAGCATATCCGGGAACGGGTGCTCCCATCCGTACCACTTTACATAGTCCTTGGGATTTTTCAGTCTGAAATCCGCGGAGAGGTCAATTACCCTCATGCCCCTGTCGTACAGATCCTTGACTATCTTGTTCGCCTTTCCATGGGGAACAGAAGTAAAGACCATGTCACACGAGTTCGCCAGCTTTTCCATATCCATCGGCGAAAATGTCAGGTCTATGAAGCCCTTGAGTGATGGGTGGACGCGGTGGACGTATTCGCCGGCACGCTGCCGTGATGTCACCATACTTACCTCCACCTTCGGGTGGGTCACGAGCAGCCTTAGCAATTCGCCTCCGACATACCCTGAAGCTCCAACTACTCCTACTTTCAACTAGCAGATCTTTTCTCCAGCAATATTTTGCATTTCCTTATGAAATTTTGCGCCAAAAATCCTCATTTATCTTTTTTGGTCAGATATGACCAATAGTAGGTCATTGTTGACCGATTCTGGTCAATCATTTCTTCGCGACGGAAACGGCGTAGTCAATCATTGCTCCAGGAATGTCTGCCTCCGACACGGTCGCTGCTCCGTGGAACTCTACGGTGTTGTTGACTTCATGAACGATCAGCCCACGCTCCTTGTCCTCCATCATGTCCACGCCGACTATGCCTCCTCCGACAGCGTTTGCAGCTCTTACGGCGAGCTCCTCAAGCTCTCCGGTTATCTCGGCCAGCTCTGCCTTGCCGCCTCGGGCGACGTTTGTCCGCCACTCGTTTTCGGCCGAGTACCTGTAAATAGCGGTAATTGCACGGTCGCCGACCACGATACACCTGATGTCCCTAGGCGGCCTGTTAATCATTTCCTGCAAATAATAAATCCGTGCGAATGGGCTATCATCCTCCTCCCTCATCTCCACGACCATGCTTGCCACTTCCTCGTCCCTGATTGGAAAAACACCTCGCCCCCAGGAACCAACGATCGGCTTCAACACCAGCGGCAACCCCGTCCTCCTGATGCTTTCCATCGCAGATTCGGCGCTGAACGAAAACTGCGTCCTGGGCGTTGGAATCTTGTTCTTGGCCAGCACTAGGGATGTCAGGAGCTTGTTGCCACACGTCTCGCCTACTTCAAACCGGTTTATCACGGGGTAGCCGAGGAATTCGAGGCACGCGGTCATGTAAAGCCCCCGGTAATGGCTCACGCTCCTCTGAAGGATGACGTCGCCCAACCCAAGGTCCTGCTTCTTGCTCTCTGTAGTAATCGAGACCGTCTTTCCGTCCACTATCTGCGCCTTGATGCCTTTCTTCTGGGCCTTCTCATACAGCGCCTTTTCTTCAAATCGCACCTTGTCGTAGATAATGGCTAGTTCAACCATTACTGTCCCCAGTCTTCGCCTACTGTTTCTGCCGGCTTCAGCTCGACCTTCTCTCCTT
>DATEEE010000163.1:0-5792 GCA_035281285.1 Nitrososphaera sp. | reverse complement strand
AAGGGAAGGTGGAAGGACGACCAGCACTTTGTCATAGACCTGCTCAACAATACCGGCGTACTTACTGTTCATGGGTCTGGCTTTGGCACCGCTTACGGCTCGGGCCACTTTAGGATCGTCTACCTTCCGCCGGAGGAAATGCTCGAAAGCGCGATGGACCGGTTGGAGCGATTCATCCATAGTAAATAATTATTAAAGAAATCCGACATATGGTACCCGTTGAGCGCTACCAGAAAGCACCCCTGGCAAAAGAGAGACACTGGCCTTACCGCAAGGATAATTGTCAGCTTTGCCATCCTTACAGTCCTCTACCTAGTATTTCTGAGCGTACTCGTGTACGTCGGAGTTGGATACATTGCGATCGCAGTGATAGCTTCCCTCATGATCCTCGCCCAGTGGTACTTTTCGGACAGGATCGTACTTTGGAGCACCGGTGCGCGCGTGGTGACAAGAGAGCAGTTCCCGGATCTTCACGACCTGGTGGAGAGGATTGTTGCTAGGACCGGCCTTCCAAAGCCCAGGATCGCCGTGGTGAACAGCCGGATGCCAAACGCGTTTGCCACCGGCAAGACGCCAAAGAGCTCGATCGTTGCAGTGACCACCGGCCTGATGGATCAGCTCGACACCGAGGAGCTGGAAGGAGTTGTTGCCCACGAGCTGGCGCACATAAAGAACAGGGACGTCCTTGTGCTGACGCTTGCGAGCCTGTTTTCGACTGTCGCGTGGTATCTGATGCAGTTTAGCTTTTACGGCGGTGGCTATAGGAGCCGCGGCAGGGACGGCGCCGGCGGAATGGCGCTGATCATGCTTGTAGCGATCGTGACATGGTTTGTCAGCTTTCTAATAATCAGGGCGATTTCGCGCTACCGAGAGTTTGTTGCGGACAGGGATGGCGCCATGATGACTGGCAAGCCGACCAAGCTGGCCAACGCGCTGCTAAAGATAAGCGGCGCAATGAGCAGGATTCCGACGCAGGACCTGAGGCAGGTAGAGGGCATGAACGCATTCTACATAATTCCTGCCCTGTCGGGCGACACGTTTTCGAGCATCTTTTCGACCCACCCGCCGGTGCAGCAGCGAGTGAGGAAGCTGATGGAGATGGAGGCAGCAATGAGTTGAGTTTTTTTCGCAGGCTCAGGGAAAACGTCAGGACCAGGCACATGCCCAAGTCCGACGCGGACATCCTGTTTTCCCTGTCATCGGCCCATATCACGCTTGAGCTAAAGCAGGGGCTCAAGGTGGGTGGCAGGTGCGCCGTGACGTTCAAGACAGTCAGCGGCGAGCAATTTCGCGAAATGGAGAAGGAACTGACCGGCTTTCTTTCGAGCCTCCAGCCCGAGTTCGACCTTTCTTTTCGCGCCGTGACTGACAAGTACGGCTACCTGTGGATCGTGCTCGAAGGCGGACGGATGGAAGACCTGCTCGCCGGCCTGACAGCTGCCGCCGGCGTTGTGGAAGAAAAGGGCTTTTCCGAACAGCTCCTTGCAGCGGTATTCGAGTTCAAAAGCGACCGGGACGGCAAGTCGCACTACCTCGTCTACAATTTCAGGAGGAACAACTTTTACCCGTTCGTCCCGACAAGCGGCAAATCGCGGGACACGGAAAGCGAGATGAAAATAATGTCGGCCATCGCGGACGAGTTGCCGTTTGAACGTGACATGGGCCTCTGGTACCCGCTTTGGGACCTTCCCCTCAGATCTCGGGGATGACGCCTTCGCCCTTGAAGAGCCTCTTGGCCTCGTCTATAGAAAGGTCCGCACTTGGCAGAATAATGTCTGACTGGAGGATCGCCTTTGGATCAAGCGGCTTGCCGCTGCTGACCACCATGTCTGTCAGCTGGTAGAGCTTTTCCTTGAAAACTGCGTCGTCGGACCGCTCCTGGCTCACAAGCTCGACAATTGAATCGTCAAGGTCGTTGAGCTTTCTGAGGGTTTTGGCGTCAACAGTATACTGGCCCTGGCCCATGATGCGGACTATTTTCTTTGTCGTTGCCTGAGCCTTTGATTTTGAACCGACCTTTTTTTTCAGGCCTGCGGCTTTCCGCCTGACCTTCTTGACCGCGCGCCTTACTTTGGCCCGTCTGGTTTTTAGCCTGCTTGCCGCAGCCATCCGCCGTTTCTTGCCTTTTGTGTTCGCTTTTCTCTTCATTGTTGAGCTTCTTGCTCCAACTGCTGCTTCTTCTTACGTTCCTTCTCCGACTTTAACTTTGCTAATTCCTCCTCAACCGAGCTCTGTACTGTAATTTTTTCAAGTTCCCGCTCGATTTCATCCTTATTTGATGTATAATCCGTCAGGACTCCTGAATTAATCATCTCATCCAGGGCCATGGCCTTTGCCTTCATCTTCTCGGTTTTGTCCTCCGCCCTGTTCATGGCCATTCCAACGTCGGTCATCTCCTCCGAAATTCCGGTGACGCTTTCCTTAATCTTGACCGTTGCCTCCGCGGCAGAGTACTGGGCCTTGATCACCTCTTTTTTGCTCTTGAATTCTTCTACCTTGGCCGACAACCGCTTTTCCGTCTGCTGTAGCTTTTGCTCTTCCTGCTGCATTTCTGCAATCTGCTTGTCAAGCCCCTGGACCTGCATCAGGTTCGCGTTCTTGCGCTCTAGCGCAAGCTTGGCAAGGTCCTCCCGGTTTGCGTCCAGAGCGCGCCTTGCCTGTTCGTCCAAAAGCCGTATGTTGTCCCACAGCTTTGCCTTTTGCATTTCCAGCCGCTTTCTGGAAGTAACGACTTCGGCCATGCTCCTTCGCAGCTTGTTGAGCATTTCGAGCTGCTTTGTGTAAGAGTAGTCGAGCGCCTCGCGCGGATCTTCGTACTTGTCCAAAAGCATGTTCACCTTTTGCTTTACTACGGTTGATATTCGGTTCAAGAGTCCCATTAGCTGATCTCCCTCAAGATCATTCGGGCTCTGATTATATAAATACGGCTGTACTGCTACCTGTTCGACCTTCGCCACTCGCGATCGTCCGGAGGCGCGCCATAGCTTTCCTTCTTTTTAAAAAATCCCCAGTACAAAAGGAACCCGCCAGCAGCTATCATTGCCAGCGCGAACTTTTCGTTTGTGACCTGCGCGTTTACAAAGTTGTCAAGAAATCGCGGAATCGGATCCAGGGAAATCCCTGCCGAGTGCTCTATTGCAAAGAGCACAAAATTCCTGACGAGGATAATCGCAGCAGCCACCATGAACAAAACTCCCATCGCGGACATCCAATTCCTGCCGCGCCTGCTGCCGCCAATTTCTTCTTTCCACCGCATATCAGTAAAACTATCATAGTTTGAATTTGCGTCAGTGATAATGTTTGCGATCAGGTGAGCTTGACGCCGGGGTGCTTCATCTTGTTTCGCTTCGCAGCGTTGAGGAGCATCGGCGTGAGGATTTCCGCCTGGTACGAGAGTGCCAGCGGTCCGAGGTAGACTGGCCTGAGACCGCTTATCTCAGAAACGAGCTCTGAGAGCTTTGACACCACCGCCTGGTCGTCGCCGCAGATAAAGGTGTCAGCGTCCAGGCTCTGCCCGATGTTCTTGAGTTTTATTTCAGATATGGTGTGGAACGCGGAAACCACCCGTGACCTGGGGCCGAGGCCATCTGCTACCATTTCACCTGCGTTCTTTTTCCCCTGCTCTAGCGGTATGTAGACAAACCCCGCGTCTGTCCGGGTCATTGGCACTATTGGCGACACGACGATGCAGTCGTCCCTCAGCCTGCCCGACATCTTGGCGCAGGTATCGGAAATGAATTCGTAAGGAATCGAAAGTATCAAGACATCCACGTCCTTTGCGAGTGAAAAGTTATCATCGCCGGAAATGCTCCCAGACATTGCCGAGCCATAGGCCGCGCTTGCAGCCTTGCTGTAGTTTTCTGCCGCCTCCTTTGCCTTGGCTGCCTCTCTGGAGCCCACGACAATGTCGTGCTTTTGGGCCCACCTCAAAGCAAAGCCCTCTCCCATTCCGCCCGTTCCGCCTACGATTCCTATCCTCATGTCCATCCTCGTTCAGAGGATGATCGGATATTAACTTTCTTTCAGCTAGCCGGGTTGCAGTACGGTCTAAGAGTAATTGAACAAGACGGCGATGGTTGGCTGCGAACACTGTGAAAAAGCTATTAAGTCTTCCAGTACAAGCATTCGCCCGTGCCTCTAGTAATATTCATGCGGCATGGCCAGGCTGAAAACAATGTCAGCCGCACGCTCGTAGGAAGGCACATCGAGGCCCATCTGACTGACCAGGGAAAGACGCAGGTGGCCGACGCGGCAAGGGAGCTAAAGAGCATCAAGATTGACAAGGTCTTTGCCTCGCCGGTGATAAGGGCCGTGGAGACTGCGAAGATAGTTTGCGACACGCTTGGGATGGAATATGAAATCGACGACAGGCTGTACGAGATTGAGCTGGGCAAGCTGGTGGGTATGAATTACGAGGAAGTCACGACAAAATATGGCGACCTGTTCATGCGATTCTACACCGACAGTGATCCCGTCCTTGAGCGGTTCGGAGTCGAAACATTTGCCGCAGTGAAAAAGCGCGTAAAGAGCTTTCTTGACGACGCGCTGGAAAAGCACGGCGGAAGCAACGTCCTTACGATCACTCATCTAGACCCGATCAAGGCTGCGCTTGCTACGCTGCTCGACCTAAAGCCCGAGGCCCTCTACAGGTGGCATATTCGCAACGCATCGCTAACGGTGTTCAAGCACGAAAGCAGGGTGTATTCTCTTTCCGGCGTGAATGTGATGTCGGTGCATCGCTATCCAGACGAATAACCGCCGTCGACTTTTATCAAAACGATTTGCACAACGCGCTAGGTTGATCGAGCGACAAACTGCGCTTGGCAAAACCTTAAATAAGATCGCAAAACTGTTCTGTAGCAGAAGAGATACGATGTCGTCTTCGAAACTAATCTGGATTATTCCGGCTGTAATCGCGATATCCTTTCTTGTTTCCGAAATGTCGGCAGCGTTTGCCCAGGAATCACCCGGACAGTACATCATCAACAGGGTCGAAATCTGGGGCCTCTTTTACAGACTGATGGTAATCGCATTCACTGTGGGCGCTGTCCTGATGGGCGTCCTTGCCTACGTCATATTCCGCTTCAGGGAATCCAACCCCAAGAACAAGCCGCGCATGGAGGGCCAGCGCTAATGGGCCATGCCACTTTTGAGTGGGTCTATGTCGGCGTAGTAATCGCGCTCTTGATTTACGTAGGCGCAGCGTCATGGGACGTGGAGAGGCTGCTCGACCACCCGCCGCCCGAGGCCAAGGTGGTAAAGGTAATTGGGCAGCAGTGGTTCTGGACCTTTGAGCACGAAGACGGCACCCGGGAAATAGGCGAGCTACACCTTACAAAGAACGTGCCATACCGCTTTGAGATAACTTCCAGAGACGTTAACCATGCGTTCAACGTTCCCGATCTGACAGTCATGTTGGACGCGGTGCCCGGCAGGATCAACACAATGTGGGTAATGCCCGATTCCACAGGCGAATTCCTGATCCAGTGCAGGGAATATTGCGGATTCAGCCACTACCAGATGCGGGCCAAGCTCATTGTAGAAGAGCCAATCGCCGAAGCCGGCTTTGCATTTGACGACAGCGAAGAAAAACTGTTGCAGGCAAGCGCGCCGGCACAGACCCGCAATTCAGCGGCAACCTCGTAAAAGATGTTTTTGACAAAGACCAAAATGCTTTTATTTGAAAACAATTCCATGTCAGGTAATTCTGGGGGCAATAGTGGTTGGTACTTGAAGTAAAGAAACCTCGTCCTATGTGGGAGATCCTCTTTTCAACTCATCATACCGACATT
>DATEEE010000162.1:0-4568 GCA_035281285.1 Nitrososphaera sp. | reverse complement strand
GCGCCCGTGAAAAAGCTCGGAGAAATCCAGTAGTTATTTTTCGGGCAAAAAGCTAAAGGTCTTGCCGTGGCTCAAGAGCCCGACCAGCCTTTTCACGACGTTCGTGGAAGTGAAGCAGGACATCCCCTCCGCCGTGTATTCGCATGCGGCCGCCTGGTCGTGCTTACCCTGAACTCCTGGCCCTCTGAAGAGCCCGATTGCAATTTCTCTGACAACGCGCGCAAGTCCCGAGCGAGCGCCGTACGCCCCGGAACTGGTTACGAGCCAGAACATTTGTGTGGAATCGTACCCTGGTGGAAATACCATAGACTTTGCCAGTGCAGCCTGGTCCGAATGGTAATGTCCGGCGATCCTGATCCAGCCCCTCGAGAATGTGCGTGCCAGCTCGGCGAATTTGGTGCAAGAATAGCATTTGTCGTCGTATATCAGGAGAGGGCGCTTGAACTGGGACGCGACTGACGACACACATACATTTCCACTCTGAACCTATTAAATATTAGTCAGGCCGGAGCCAAGAACTAGCCATCGCGTGTGCCGCTGGAGGCCTCTAACGGCTCGGCCGTCGAGAATGAAAAAGTGGCCGCCAGGGGGCTAAATGCTGAAAGCAGCTGAATTTTCTGCAATTCCGTGGCTTTGTACGATCAATCAATGTACGCCCGAGTTTCCTATGCTGTCGCCGGCGGGGTTCTAACGCGCCTGGCATACAAGAATCCAGCAAAAGCGCCCATTGACGCGAGGATCATTGCTATTGTCCCAAGTGGCGATTCAGGAAGTACGAAGAAGGATTCGGAAACCTGCGGATCAGATCCATGCCACACTTCGATATTGTCAGTCACGCCATCTCCGTCAGTGTCTTGCGCAAGTGGGTTGGTCGAATGTGTAAGGAGCTCAAGTGAGTCAGAGAGGCCGTCGCTGTCGGTATCCGATTCAGTCGGATCCGTACGAGTACTAGAATCGCCTCCGGTATGCTCAAATCCGTCGGCTAATCCATCACTATCCGAGTCGGGCAACGTCGGGTCGGATCCTAATTTCGCCTCAAAGCTGTCTGATAACCCATCAGCGTCGGAATCCGGCCCGCCCCCAATAACGTCCTCTCCCGTGCTGGCGTGTGCGGCAAGCTGCGAAATGTTTGGAATTGCCGCAATGGCCAAAATAGTCACCGTCAGGGGCAGCATCACTGCGACTGACAGGGGCTTGGTCATGTTCGTATGACCAAATGTCAGTAATGTTCTATAAAATGACCTATGGAATATCTTACGTTCAGTGTCTGCTTGGTAATTCCTACCATACCAGAGTCGGGGCAATAGCAAGCTAGAACAGTGTTTTTCAAAATCTGGGCAAAACCATCAAGGTAGAAAGGGGTGGAGCGTCAGTGCTACCGCCCTGGCTGCTTTTTTTCCTGCGCTGCATATTCCTGCATACTCTGTGCACTCTGGATGACGTATGTCGAAACATTTCGCGCATTGTTGTGGGCCATTTCCATGGAATTTCTGGTGCTCTCGAACCCTAGCTGCATCAACTGTGAGGAAAGCCGCGCGGCCGACACACATGTGTCTGCAAAATTACTCACTGACTTGACGTATGTATCTGCCACGATCTCTGGATGGGCCCATGGATAGAACATCAATGTGTATACATTGTTGGTCCCTGGCCAGGCGACGAGTTTCATTGATTTGGTCAGTTCTTGCTGTGATTCGAGAAAGTCTTTCGTCATTTCCCTAATCGTCTGGAGATTTTGTTCCTGGTAATCATGGAACGTAGCCGTTACTTCTGGTAACGACCTGCCGACCTCTCGTAATATTTTCTTTGTACTTTCTTTTGTTTCATCAATAGTCTTGTCGATTACTTGCTCCGTCTGTTCATCGCGTTTGCTAGTAGACATGTAACTTATCGTTACACTTGACTATTTATGGTTCTAGCTAGTTTGTGCTAGAAGTTTATTTCGGTTAGTCATTAGTTCCATTCCGACTAAAACTGCACGGACAAATCTTGGATTCTCATGATGATTAGGCACTTGCCGCATAAAGCATGGGAGGGAAAAGTAGTCGAAATCTTTCCGATCTAGGCTTGCACCGACAGTGGTAGGGACATTGCATCAAGGTTTCGTCCCATGTTATGGGCATAATGCGGCGCCGCGATTTGGGAGCTAGCTTTTTATCTTGCTCTGAAGAGCTTTTTCATGCCGCTGCCTACTCGGAGAGAAAGAATGAATGGGTTTTAACATGCGCTATCTCGATCTCAAGAGAAGGATCCGGGACGTCAGGATGTGGGCCATCCAGGGGATCGCAGAAGCTGGGTCAGGGCATCCCGGCGCTTCCTTTTCTGCGGCAGAAATCATGGGCACACTCTACTTTAGAAGGATGAAGCACGACCCGTCCAACCCTTCATGGGCCGACAGGGACTATTTCATTAATTCAAAGGCGCATTCCGCTCCTGGATTTTTTTCCACGCTTGCGATGGCCGGCTACTTTCCGCCGGAGGAGCTCAGGACCCTGCGCAAGCTTGGCTCGAGGCTGCAGGGCCATCCCGTGAGGTTTTCTCAGAGGCAGAAGGAACACAGCGTGCCGGGTGTCGAGTACTCGGGAGGGTCAGAAGGAATAGGCCTTTCGGTAGGAATCGGAATCGCGCTGGCCAAGCGACTCGACGACAAGGAGAACAGAGTCTACGTTCTAATCGGCGATGGCGAGTCAAACGAAGGCCAGATCTGGGAGGCATCGATGGCCGCCGGCAAGTTCAAGCTGGACAACCTCGTTGCGGTGCTTGACCGCAACCGAATCCAGCAGGACGGTTTTACCGAGGACATTATGCCGCTGGATCCTACCAAGGACAAGTGGGCGGCTTTCAACTGGCAGGTCTTTGAAGTCGACGGCCACAGGGTCGAACAAATAGTTGACGCGCTAAACAGGGCGTCGCAAATCCATGACAAGCCAGTAATGATCATTGCAAATACCGTAAAGGGCAACGGGATCCGCCACATGGCAAATAACCCGCAGTGGCATGGCAAGGCGCCGCCGCGAAAGCACACCCCTATTCTGCTGGAGGAGCTGGAGAGCGAGATCCTGATCGCGCCTTCAATAATTGCCGGCGAGCGCGAGAACTATGAAGAAAAGATCAGAAAGGTAGAGCGCGAGGGTGTGGAAATGATCCACCTTGACGTCATGGACGGAAGATTTGTACCCAATACCACGTTTTTCGCTGACACGATAAAGAGGCTCAGGCGGCTAACCAGCCTGCCATTTGACGCCCACCTCATGATCGAGCGGCCCCTCGATCAGGTGCAGGATTATATCGACGCGAGGTGCGACATCATTACCGTTCATGCCGAGGCCTGCACTGCCAACGAGTTCATGGAAATCCAAGACAGGCTTATCGCAAACGGCATCAGCCCGGGGATCGCCATCAACCCCGGGACCGACGTGCCGGAATGGCTTTATTCCTGCCTCCATGACCTTGATGTCATAATCGTCATGTCAGTCAACCCCGGCTTTGCCGGCCAGAAATTCATGCCCGAGGTAATTCCAAGGATGGTGGCGCTGAACAAGAAACTGAGGGAGCGCGGCTTCAAGGGTTACATCGAGGCGGACGGCGGCATCGACGCGACAACCCTCCAGCAAGTATACGAGGCCGGCGCAAGGGTCTTTGTGGCAGGGAATGCCGTTTACGGCGGCGCGGACATCCATGGAGCGATAATCCAGCTTCGGCACAAGGCAGCAGTCGCGCTCGAGCGGCGATTGCTCGAACATGCGTCCCACCTTTCGATCAAGCAGGACTGGATGAAAGCCCGCAAGCATGTTCTGATCCCGTATGCAAGCGAACTCGGAATCGAGGAGGAGCTCCATGCAATTAAGTAGCGAGAAAAAGACGGCGGACATGAGGGGCGCTTACGGTGACACCCTCGTGGAGCTGGGCAAGGACGATCCGCGGATCGTATGCGTCGGCGGCGACACCACTGATTCGCTCAAGACCAAAAAGTTCGGCGACAGGTACCCGGAGAGGATGTTCAATGTCGGCATAGCCGAGGCCAATCTGGTGTCAGTAGCCGCCGGCCTTGCTATTGCCGGCAAGGTCTCGTTTGCAAGCACGTACGCGGCGTTTATCCCTGGCAGGTGTGTCGACCAGATCCGCAATACGATTTGCTATCCGTACCTTGACGTAAAGCTGGTGGTGTCGCACGGCGGCCTAACCGTTGGGCCTGATGGAGCGTCGCACCAGCAGATAGAGGACATTGCCAGCATGCGCGCAATTCCTAATATGCGCGTCCTTATTCCGGCCGATGCCGTCGCGGTAAAGCACCTGATAAGGTCGATGGTCAAGACGCCGGGGCCGTTCTACATGAGGCTCGCAAGGCCGTCAAGCGAGGTCATTTACGCAGATTCGCCGGACTCGTTCCAGATTGGGAGCGGGAACGTGCTCCACGACGGGGCCGATGCCACTATCATTGCCTGTGGTCTCCTGGTGGGCCGGGCGCTGAACGCCGCAAAGCTTTTGCGTGAGAAAGGAATTTCTTGCAGGGTGGTCGACATGTTTTCGATAAAGCCGATTGACTGGGATCTCATTTCGAAATGCGC
>DATEEE010000161.1:0-3454 GCA_035281285.1 Nitrososphaera sp. | reverse complement strand
GCCAGCGAACAGGGCCATCCAGATTATGTCCATCCAGCCCAGTGCCACCATTATCAAAAAGTATGGCCAGCAGCAGCCAAGGCAATATAGCCCGTGGTAGGTTCCGAGTGTTATCGCGCCTTTTGCGCCGCTTTTCCACCGCCGCATGAAAAGACTCATCGGTGACTCGCAGTATCCTAGGCACCGGGATTTGAGCGGCCCAAACTGGTAGAGTCCAGCCACTATGAGAATCGTCCCGTACAGAGCATTCATCGAAGTTGAATCAAATCCCGAGACAGCCGCATTTACCGGTATGGTCCAGAGTAGCAACAACCCGAGCCCAGTGGCGGCCCATACAACCAGGTACGAGCCTATGAAAAGAGCCATCTTGGTGGCATAGCGCCCGCCTTGGTCTTCTTCCATAATTGTGGCGGATCCGGAACTGTTGTTTCTGATAATCCTGCTATAGAGCAGGACAACCGGTGAAATCGCGGGGAACATCATTGCGGCCATTCCCGCGGTCCAGACGGCGACAAAGAGTGAAAGTCCGAGGGGTTCAAGCGGGGAGGACATCGCGGACATCATGTCCACCTGGAAAATCCTAGAAATTATCCAGCTAACCGCCGCAACTGATACCAGTGAAATGACCAAGCCTTTTTGGAGACTGTCCAATGGTAACGGGATTCCTCTTCGAAATCAGTTGTTTTCCTAGCCAGAAAAACCTTGTGATCTAGATTTGCAGTCAAAGGGTAAAGATTCTTGCTTTTGTGCGTCTATTTTCTTGATCCGGAGTGTTTATAGCTTGAACACAGGCCTACCCAATTGAATGATGACCCAAGATTCCGGGGCAACATTGGAAAAGATTGACAGGATTTACTATTGTGCCAATTGCAAGATGGTATTCCTTTTCAAGTCCGAAGTAGAAGACCACACGGCGTCCCATTCTGGGTGCAAGATTGACGAAATGCCCTTTGAGTGATTACGAATGGCCGGCATGTCCTTAACTTTGCGGGAATCGAGCAACTCTCTTCATTTTCAGAAAATTCTTCCTAACAAACGAAGCACCACGCCGCCCGTCAGCATGTCTGCGACAACATAGAGTCCAATCGCAGCTGCCAAGCTCATCACCCAAGCTAATTTGTTCCATTCGAAAATCTTGGAGCCGTCTAGCCCGAAGAACGGTATCAGGTTGAATACAGCAATCAGGCCATTGAACCAGGCTCCAATAGCCAGAATTCGTATTGTTTCGGCATTGAGTGCTGACGACAGGTAATATGCTGCGACAAAGCCCGCACCCATAGCCAGGTTCGTCAGGGGTCCTATCAGAGCCACCCTGCCGTGCCTGCTCCTGCTTAGCGGGCCTATGAACACCGCCCCCGGCGCGATAAACTTGATCGGAATGAACGGGAGCGCGGAAAACGCAGTGAACGCGGCCCCAAAGAGTATAATGCGAAATTCCGCCCACGCCCTGTACATTTGGGCGAGAAACTTGTGCCCTAATTCGTGGACCAAAAAGGCACTTACAAACACGGCAAGAAAGTCCAAGCTGAGCTGGTATTTCACAAACGAAAGACCCACTGCAGTGACAAGCCCGGTGCCTACTAGCAGGTGCAGTATCTCCACCAGGGAGAACCTAAGCAGCAGCCCGTTCCGCAAGCCCGAGACGATCCTGTCCTGCGGCGAACCTGCCCTGCCGCTAAGGCGATCAAAATATTCCCTGTCCCTGGCCGGTCTTGCCATGAATTCTTCTATAAGAGGGCAGTCATGGTTCGGAGGAAGCCTGTGCAGCGAGCAGTAATTTCGATCACAATAACGGCATCGAAAAGGAATTGGCTCGTCGTTTGCACAAGCGCTACACCTCACAAAAGAACATTTGCGCATTCTGCATTATAATCCGTTCCCCCTCTGGCGGTGGATCAAGTATATTCCAAAAATCCCCAATGCGCCTCCTGTTATGGCAAGCGGTATGTTCGCCGGCAGAATAGCAGCCGCTCCGAGGATAACCAGCCCCAGCTGGAAGACTACCGTCAGCAGAATGGAAAAGGATCCGATAATGGAAGTCGCTGAAGCGCCAATCCTGGCAAGCCCCACCACGTATGTGTAGGCCGCAAATAGTGGAAGAAGCGAAAAGCCCAGGATTACCGCCCAGTCAGATAATGAGATCAAAGGTGCGGATGACCACATAGCTGCCGCAAGTATGACTCCGGATATGAGCAGAGAAGCCCCTGTTATTTCAAGTGCCGAATAATTCTTTGCCAGCCGGGTAATCATGATTATTCCGGTTCCAAACGCCATGGCCGAAATGATCGCTTCCACGTCTCCCCATGTGAACAGCAGGTCCAAGCTCCCGGCGCTGACGATAGTAGCAAAGAATCCCGCCAGGGCGATCGTTGCCCCGGCGGCTTGCGGCCTGGAAAGGCGCTCCTTGAGTACGAGCCGAGCCAGCATGATTATCACCACCACTTCGAGTGGTCCGGACAGGAGGCCCTCCTTTGATGCGCCAATGTAAGTTACAGAGTCGTACCATGCAAATACACCAACGGCAAGGAGCGCAGACGCAGGTAGCAGGATCCGCCAAGCGCGAAAGATAGTGATATTGAGCGACTTACCCCTGGCGGCCGAAATCGCCAGGAGGGCCGCCCCGGCAATCATGATACTGTTGCCCGCAATCACTAATGGTGCCAGTGAAAGCTGTGTCGTGAGCACTTCAATCAAGATCGACTCGAAGGAAAGCAGGATCGCGTGCACAAAGACGACCCACGACAGCCTGATCAAACAGATCCTGTCCGATAAGCCCTGATTTAATGTTGATTCGTCAACGTGACAACCCCGAGGATTTCTAACTGCAAATGGGTTTTCAGTAATAGAGGATACCTAACGCCGGCGATACAAAGCCTATTAGTGCCGGGCTGGTTTTCAAGCTCAGGATTTGCTCGACAGGGAAGCGTATGCAGAAGAAAGCGCGGACCGAGCACTGGAAAAGGCGCTGATGTTCACTCTGGACGCTTACTCGCATTCGGGTCTTGTGAGTGATGAAGAAATTGTCCAAAAGCTTCAGGACGCGCTGAGGCGTTTCAGACGCAGGAGCCTCTCGCAACCGGCTGCCATGGAAGGCATCGAAGCGTACGTGCTGCTCAACTGTGACCTCGGGCTTGAAGATTCCGTGGTAAAAAGTCTGATGGCGGTGCCTGAAGTCTCTGAAGTGAAGGGTGTGTTCGGCGTTTATGACTTTGTCGTAAGAATTCGAACCGACTCTGAGGAACAAATCAAGCAGGCGATCGCCAGGGTCAGATCCATAGAGACCATCAAGTCGAGCCTTACGATGATGGTAATCGAGAATCAGAACGCAACCAAGCTGGAGCGCTAGGACTCTAATAGGAAAATTCGCATGTGCAGTTGGAAGATTATTGCCGGCCCGTTACTGTGATTCTTTCTTCTATCCTGTCAAGCGCGCGTGCGACAAAATCGTCTGTCA
>DATEEE010000160.1:0-2074 GCA_035281285.1 Nitrososphaera sp. | reverse complement strand
ACTTCAAAAAGTGCTGGTGTTCATGGTCGTGTCGCCTTCAGTGGGCTTTGTGATTGCCGCCGCCTTCACGCTGGCAATAATGTATTTCATGCGCGGCTCGACATCGACCAAGGTCAACAGGATATTCGGCCGGCTTCAGATCGCGTCATCGTCATTCTTTTCGCTCACCCACGGTGCCAACGACGGGCAGAAAACTATGGGAGTAATTACGGCACTGCTGATAGCGGGTGGCATGCTGGATTCGGGCAGTTTCGTAGTGCCTTTCTGGGTAGTCCTGAGTGCGGCAGCTGCCATCGCGGCAGGGACCTTCTTTGGAGGATGGAGGATCGTAAAGACAATGGCATTCCGACTTACAAACCTCAAGCCCTACCAGGGGTTCTGCGCCGAAACCGGAGGCGGTGTGATTCTCACTTCAATGGCCTGGTTCGGGATTCCTGTGAGCACTACTCACGCAATTTCAGGGGCGATAATGGGAACCGGTTCGACAAAGAGATTTTCTGCGGTTCGATGGGGGCTCGGAAAAAGGATCGTGTATGCGTGGATAATTACGATACCGGCGAGCGCCGGCATAGCTGCCGTTAGCCTGCTGGCTATAAGGGCCCTTGTGGGTTGAGCGCCTTGATGCAGCTATCACAGTACCGCTTCAGTACCGTTACTTCGCTGATTACGCCTTCAAAATAGGCATCGAACGAGGCTTTGCTCTCGCAAAAATCGCACGTAATCACCTGAAGCAGTTTAATCTGCTCGGAAATTGGCGAGACCTTGACTGCCTTTGTCAACGGGGGGACAAAAGTTGTTGCCATCATGGAACCAGACGTTCACATGCTAAAGAACTGTCCCTATATAGTCTCTATAGCCCTATATTGAATACGTCGAGCCAAAAGCGGGAAAAGATTAAAGTCATTCTTTAGGCTCGGAGTCTACGTGGCATCGCCAAGGCAAAGATATCTGCGCATGTTACATGAGGCCTATGCCACAGGCGGATCTGAATAATGCCAGACGAATACATTTTGGGCAACATGGAAAACGAGATCAAGCGGCTGGAACTTCAGGCGGCTGTATTTGCACCGATCAGCATCCGGGCACTCCACGACGCAGGGATTAGGCGCAGCATGAAGTGCATTGACATCGGTTGTGGCTCTGGATCGGTCACCAGGTTCATGGCGGATGCCGTCGGCAATGAGGGAAGGGCAGTTGGCGTCGACATTGACGAAAAGTACCTTGAATATTGCAGGAGCGTAAACAAGCACAGACATGTTGACTTTGTCAGAGCCGACATTTCAAACAGCACGCTTGCGGTTTCAGAAAAGTATGACATTGTTTTCTCCCGGTTTCTTTTCGTCCACCTGAAAGACAAGAAGAGAGCGGTGCAATCCATGAAGCGTCTGCTCAAAGACTCCGGCGTCATGATAATTCAGGAGCTGGATCATTCTCCGGGATCTTGGCTATGCCATCCAGCCGACAGAAATGTCGAACTCTTGAGAAGAGCCTTTGTAAATCTACTCAGGAAAACGGGAGGTGATCCGCTTGCGGGGCGCAAGCTCTACAAACTACTGGTCGAAGAGTCGCTTGATTCCGAGGTATCTTGCTTCTCGCCTTGTCTGAAAATGGGCCACGAGCCCTACAACTCGCTTGGATGGCGCATAATGGATAGCCTAAAGCCGCAGCTGATAGGCAAGGGAATTGTGAGCAAGCGGGAGTTTGCTGCAATGCATGAAGGACTCCAGAATCTCGCACTTAGAAAGGATGCTTTTGTAACGTACGCACGCTTTTTCAGCGTGTCAGGTCGCAAGTAGGATGCGGATGATGACACTAGTCGCAGTATTTCTGCCCGATTGGAGCCTGTAGCGGAGTTGGCTACCATTGAAAGTCCGGCAGGGCGCGTGAATTTGATCGAGACACCATCAGGCATGGGCAGTAGTGTATCTATCCTGTGCATTCATGGACTTTTTTGTGATGCAAGCATTTTTTCCTACGCCGCGGGAAAACTTTCAGGAATGGGATTCAACGTGCACAGCATGGACCTCCCGGGTCACGGCAAGTCGTACGGGCCGCCTGGCGATCTCGATTTCGA
>DATEEE010000159.1:0-3549 GCA_035281285.1 Nitrososphaera sp. | reverse complement strand
TGCTCCTGATCGCAACGCCTTCCTGGAGTGCGGTCGCCGCCCTGTTGGAAAAAGTCAGGTCATCGATCCTCTCTTCCACAAACTCATGAAACCTTTCAGTGCCGGCCCCCTGCTCCTGAGCGAGTTTGGAGCGCCAGGCTATCTTCGGCCCCAGCGCTTTCTCATAGCAGACTCTCAGGTTGTACTTGCCAAATTTCTGGCCATTGCGCTCCCCCACCTTTTCCCTGACTGGGATTGACTTTGCGTATTCCATGAATTCCGCGTCCAAATACGGCGC
Source organism: Nitrososphaera sp. (assembly GCA_035281285.1). GTDB lineage: Archaea > Thermoproteota > Nitrososphaeria > Nitrososphaerales > Nitrososphaeraceae > Nitrososphaera. The sequence goes on along the minus strand of DATEEE010000159.1, from coordinate 3,272 downwards.
CCTTATCTTCACGCCGGCATGTGCCACTAGCTTTTGAGAAGAAAAGTGCATTACCTGCCAGAGCCGGCGCACTTCGGAATCGAGCCGTGGCAAGTCCGAGTAATATCGAGAGAGGTAGTTGTAGCCGGCGAATAGCTCATCCCCTCCGTCACCAGTCATTACCAAGGTGTATCCATCCTTTTTCGCTCGCTCAATTCCGGCAAGAGCGACGACCGAGTTTCTGATCTCGATCGGGTCAAATGTCTGAAAGGCTTGCACGATCCGTTCTGCCAATTCTGCCATCGCCTCGACCAAAATGACTTCGTGTGCGAATTCGCCGCAGAACATTCCCGCGACCTCCTTAGCATACTCTAGGTCCGGAGACTGGCTGCCGAAAGAGCAGGCAACAGCGTACGTGGGACGAAGGATGCTTGCCAGAATACTGCTGTCCAGACCGCCGGAAAGTAGCAAAGCATCGCAGCGGTTACGACTCACGCTATCGTAGAGCATCCTGGCAAGTTCTTCGCAGCGGCCGCTCAAGATGACCCTAGCGCCTCGTCCCGAGCGGCTATCCCTCTATTCCTTCCCGTTTTCCGCGGGAGCCTCGCAAAATTCTGTCAGAACCCCGTGGAGAGACTTGGGGTGGATGAATGTGACCCTTCTACCGTAAGAACCGGTCCTAAGCGCTCCGAGCATCTTCATGCCGTTTGCCGACGCCCGCTCGACGTCCTTTTCGATGTCGTCAGCAGTGATTGCGACGTGGTGGATCCCCTCGCCGCGGTCCTGAAGAAATTTTGATATCGGGCTGTCCGGCGACGTGGGCTCCATTAGCTCGAGCCGTGTATCTTCGAGCATGAGCATGGCTACCTTTACCTTTTCGTTGGGCACCTCCTCGATCTCTACCTTGTCAACGTTCAGGATCTTTTGGTAATTCTTCAGTGCCTCGTCCACATTCTTGACGGCGATAGCTATATGATCTACTCTCATCCAAATGCAAATGCACGGGCCACTTTATTTAATTTGATCCTCGGACTGAGCGCGACCGGCGGGGGACCCCCTCCCCGGAAAGTGCTTGCGAACTTAAATCATCCAGCGCCGGTTCTTGAATTGCCTGCGGGGCGACGATTTGCAAGCCAACCCCGGCATTTGCCTCGCGGGCGCACTCCCCCTTTAATGCAGCTGACAGAAATTGCAGGCTATTATTGAAGCCGCGTCAGGTCATCCTGTTTCCGCAGTTACCGCAGAAATTCGTACCGGCCTGGTTCTGGGCGCCGCACTTGGAGCATTTTAGGAGCGAAAGCGAAAAGCCACAATTTCCGCAGAATTTTCCTTCGCCCGCGGGCTTGCCGCACTTGGGGCAGACGGTCTGCTTGCTCTCAATATTCCCGGTGAATACCTGCGTGTTCTGAGCCTTGTCCTGAATATCTCGGACCATCTTGTCCGCTTTTGCAGCCGCTACTTCCACGTTCTCGCGAGGAGCGTCTTCGACGCAAAGGCCCTGCTGCTCGTTCCAGTCCATCGCGCAGACATATTTCCTGCACTTTGGGCATCGCGTAAAATTTCCTTTTGCCTCGTTCTGGGCAATCTCAAATGCAGCTTCGTGCTCCTTGTGCCACGCAGGATTCATGCCTGTGAACCTTTCTGCCATGGTGTTTGCTCCGTAGCCAATGTTGTGGCCGACGCCGGAGCCAAGCAACGAACTGCCGATAGAGGCTGCGCTTCCAAGGCCTCTGAGGAACCCGGCCTTTTTGTGGGATTTTGCCTCTATGAAGCGGGTCTTGAAGCCGTCGCCGCAAATGTCGCAGTTGAATGTAAACTTGAATCCTGATTCGTCGCTGTTATCAACATAATTTCGTGTGAATGCCTGCAAAGCCGATCATACTTTGAGAGGCTTGCCGCATTTTATACATTTCTCGGAGCCGATCCTTTGCTCAGTCTTGCATTTCGGATTCATGCATACTACCACAAGCATGTTGTCACAGTGGCTGCAGTAATTTTCAAGGAAGGTCTTTTTTCCGCAACTCGGGCAGGCAACCTCCAGTGAAAGCCCGCAATGGCTGCAGTTCTTCGATCCCCGGTCGATCGGGCTGCGGCACGACGGGCAGCGAATTGGCCCAACGGGGTTTACCTTCCCGCATGACGGACATACGGTCGAGTCGGGCGGGGCTAGCGCATTGCAGTACCTGCACGGCGTCTTGTACCCGGGCATCTTATCGCCGGCCTGAAGCTGAGCAGCAGTGGCGTGTTGCCATTCGATGACGTTGGCTTTGTTCTTGGTTAAAAGGATTATCCGCAATTCGAATGTGAACTTGCGGGAGGATCAAGCCTTTTTCCACTTCTCTCCGTCTTCTTTGCTTGTCGAGTTGAACGACAGCAAATCCGTCACGTCGGCTCTCCACTGATCTGGTGACGAATGGATTACCCTGCCGATGTAAAGTGCCCTGAGCGTTTTCAGCGAATCGAGCTTGTTCGCCGCGTACCGGTATCTTGCGTATTTGGGATCCCGGAGCTGATCGTCCGTTAGCAGGATCGGTTCCCTGCGAAAATTGATGTCAAGCATCGCCTGATTGATTTTCCTGATCATCACGTCCGTCAGCGCATCCATAGCAGCTTCGTCTAGCCCAGGATAATCCTGCCTGCCGGCAATTCTGAAAAAGTAAGTTGCATTTCCGCCAACTTCTAACTCTGTACCTCCGGAAGTATCCTCCGCGGATCTTGGCGTAACTCTGACTGCTTCCAGGGCAATCGCGTTTCCGCCGGCCCTATTTCCGCCATAAATTGGAATCAGCACCCATACATAGTTCCCCGTCAAGTCACCCATCAGACCGCGCTTGATCCCGGCCGCAATATTTTCCGGCCTTGCCATAGACTTGAGGAACTGGTAGCCACTCCAAACGGGCGTCTGCTCGAGCAATTTTTCGAGCGAGGTCCAGACTTCTGGTGAAGCCGACTCTATTGCGGCGCGCTTTGCAGCCTTGCCGTCTTTCAGGAGTCGAGAAATTTCCCTTACAACTGAAGGGTCGGCAAGGGAAAAGAAGGATTTGACCAGCGCCTGGCTCTGGAGGTTCAGATCATTCATGGCGGCCGACATGTCTCTGACGGTCGCATCAAACTCGCCTCCCATCTTTGAGAATGTGAACGTGTCACCAGATTCGGTGATGATAATAAGGGCATAGTCTCTGCCTTCCGATTTTGCGATGTTGCCGTAATGGATCCGGATCGGGTCCTCGCCTGTTGCAGGAACGAACACGACGGATGTCTCGTATAGCCTCAGCCTGCAATTTTCAAATCGC
>DATEEE010000158.1:0-7850 GCA_035281285.1 Nitrososphaera sp. | reverse complement strand
TGAACTTGCCGCTGGTACCACTGCGGGCATTCACCCTTACTGGCGCCTACACTGGTAAATTCGCAGACCTGGTCGAGCTGGTGGAACTGGCAAAGATGAACAGGATCCAGTCCGTAGTCTCTCGAAAATTCAGCCTAGACGATGCAAATTCCGCGCTTGAAGACCTGAAGGCAGGCAAGATAATCGGAAGGGCGGTTATCAATCCATGAGACTGGGCTGGTGAGACCTCTTCACGTAAGATTTCGCGGCTTCTCCTTTTGCGGTCGCTACTGTACGGCATCACGTATTTCTTGCAGCCGCCGGAAAGTTGAGCCCTACAAATCGACCTAGGTGCAGTTCAATTATTCTACAAGCAGCTTGCTCATGATGTCCTTTACTACAATGGATTTGATGTTCACGAATTCCTTAATGCCAAACTCCGAAAGCTCCCTGCCAATGCCTGACTTTTTGATGCCGCCGAACGGAAGGCGGGGGTCTGATTTCACCATCTCGTTAACCGAGACTATGCCGCTTTCCACCTGCCGTGCAAGCTGGATGCCCCGCTCTATGTCGTTAGTCCAGATGCTGGCACCAAGCCCGAATTCCGAATTGTTCGCCTCCACCATCGCCTGCTGCTCGTTTTCGACGATGATTATCGGTGCGGCAGGGCCAAAAACCTCTTCCTTGACGACTTCCATGTCATGGTTAACCTCGGAGATAATCGTTGGCTCGTAAAAATAGCCGTCCCTATTCACAGCATTTCCGCCGGTAAGAATCCTCGCCCCCTTGTGCTTCGCATCATCCACCTGCTTTGAGAGCGCCTGCCTCTGGCTGTCTCTGACGAGCGGTCCAATTGTTGTCTTGGGGTCGAGCGGGTCGCCCAAGATTTCCGCAGTGGTGTTTTCCACAAACAATTTTGTAAACTTGTCGGCGACTTCCCTGACTACGATGAACCTCTTTGCGGATATGCAGCTCTGCCCCGTGTTCAAAAGGCGGGATTGCGTTGCCATGTACGCCGTCTGGTTAAGGTCTGCGTCTTCCAGCACGATGAACGGATCGCTCCCGCCAAGCTCAAGAACATATTTTTTCAGATCCCTTGATGCGAGCTCGGCAACTCGCCTGCCGGTGTTCACGCTGCCGGTGACAGAGACCGCGTCGATATTGGCCTGAACGAGCGCCTCGCCAGCCCTATAATCGCCGATCACGGCCTGGAACACGTTCTCCGGAAACCCCGCGTCAGCAAACGCACTTTCCAATTTGAGCGCGCTTCCCAGGCAGACGCTGGAATGCTTCAGGACTCCCACGTTCCCGGCAGTGAGCGCGGGAACGGCAAACCTCATCACCTGCCAGAATGGAAAGTTCCAGGGCATAATAGAAGCCACGACCCCTAGCGGCTCGAACGACACAAAGCTCTTGCGGAACTCTGTTGGGATCAGCTCGTCCCGGAGAAAGACTTCGGCGTGTTCCGCGTAATAGTCGCAAACCCACGCGCACTTTTCGACCTCGGCCAAAGACTGCCGTACAGGCTTGCCCATTTCTTCCGTTATGACCCTTGCGTAGTCTTCCCGGTTCCTGCGCATGACCCGGCCGAGCTTGCGCATCAGGTCTGCGCGCTCGGACAGCTCTTTCTTTTTCCAGCCGTCAAATGCGGCCCTCGCTGCCTTGACTCTTTTGCTTACTACTTCCGGACTTTCATTATCGTATGTAGCAATCACCTTTCCCGTTGCGGGATTTATGGTTTCTATTTGTGACATGAAAAAACCTGCATTTCAAGGCTATATGATATTATGTATCCCGCGGGCAGGATTTGCTCCAATATGGCTTGTGGCCATTTTGTTTGAGCCTGCGACTCTTCGGTTACTGCAAGTTGTGCGCCCGATAGGCTGCTTCACGCGGTCAGCTAGTGACAAAGCCGACATCTACAGCCGAAAGCTCTACCAGGCTGAGCTACCGCGGGACATCTGCGTTTCCCCCTGAAATGATATATAATTGTGTTGTAGGCTAGAGATGCCTTGCGATATCAAGGGAAAAGTAGGAAATTATTCTGTCCGCTCCTGCCCTCTTGATCGATGCGACCGAGCTCACCTTCCACTCCTCTTCGTCAATCAGCCCAGCCATCCCTGCAGCCTTGATCATGGCGTACTCCCCGCTCACATTCTGGGCAGCGATCGGAAAGCGGAACTTGTCCTTTGCCATCCTGATGAGGTCGAGGTATGCTAGGGCGGGCTTTATCATGACCATGTCCGCGCCCTCGCCAATGTCCAATTCGATTTCGCGCATCGCCTGCCTCGCATTGGCGTACGAGACCTGGTAGGTCGACTTGTCCAGGGCCGTTCGGCCAGCTTCAAAAGCCGCGGATCGGAAGGGCGAATAGAGTGAAGAGGAATGCTTTGCAGAGTATGAAAGTATCTTTGCGCTTGACCCTATGTCGTCCAGCCTGCTTCGAATCGCGGATACCTGACCATCCATCATCGCAGAGGGTGCGACGATGTCAGCTCCGGCGTCGGAGTGGCTAGCGGCGATATCTGCCAGCCGATCCAGCGTTCCGTCATTATCCACTCTGCCGTCCTGCAGCACCAAGCCACAGTGGCCACTTGTGTTATACTGGCAGATGCATACGTCAGAGATCAGCTCCATCTTGCCGAAGTTGGATCTCAGCCGCCGCAGGGCGCTCTGAACGATTCCGTTACGATCCGAGGCGTCTCTTCCGTCGGCCGTGCGCTTAGACGGCACGCCAAACAGAATAGCTGCCGTTAACCCCGCGTCAGATATCTCCTGCACCCGGCCCACCACCCTTTCCAGTGGCGTCATCTCCATGCCAGGCATTGCTGCGATTTCGTTCTGCTTCCTGTCTGACACAAAGAGCGGCATCACCAAGTGATCCCTGCGCAGGTTACAATCTCTAAGAATCTCGCCGATTTCCGAGATGGCACGCTGGCGCAGAGTCAAGTCAGTACTTCCGCCGACTGCCGCCTATGAATATGTTTCAGCAATTTGGTGTAGAGATGAGAGGGCCGGTAAAATAGGCAGCCAGTAAGGCTCGTTACCGGTTGGTGGTCGAGACAAGGGGCGTGGCAAATCATGTATTTCGCATAGTTTCTTGACACACTTTTTTATAACCGCATTCTGTGATACGCAGCAGAGCAAACGGGGTGGAGCTACTTGGTGTCAGAAGTCCAGCCAGAGTCATTGAGCAACAACGGGATACAGTGGATCAATATCCAGAACCCTAGCTACAACGAAATGTTGTCCCTAGAGCAGCGGTACCCCTTCCACAGGCTCAACTTAGAGGACTGCCTTTCAAAGATTCAGATTCCGAAAATCGACCGCTACGAGGATCACATGTTTGTCATACTTCATTTCCCTACTCCCGACAAGGAGAAGGGATTCCTTTTCAACCAGCTTTCAATATTCATGGGCGCCGAATATTTGATAACCATTCACCACGGCAACCTCAAGCCCCTGGAGGAGCTATTCCAGGCATGCAAGGCCGACGAGCGACAGCGGCAGCACATAATGGGCAAGTCAACAGGATATCTGCTGCACAAGATAATTGATGTGCTAGTGGACGATCTGCTACACATCCTGATGAAGGTTGTCGGGAACATTGACGACATCGAGGACAGCGTCTTTGATGAACGGATTTCAATCCCGAGGCAGATTTCGCTGCTCAGAAGGGAGATAACCACTCTGAGGAGGATCATAATCCCGCTCAGGCGAACGGTCGTTGACCTTAGCAGGGATGTCCAGCGTTTTTCAAAGGAAGACCTTGCGCTGTACTTTAAAGACGTGCAGGACCATGTAGAAAAAATCTTTGAAGCGCTTGAAGAGGCGAGGGAAACCGTAGAGATCTATAAAGACACCGATTTCATGCTGAGCCAGGAAAAGACGAACAAGATCCTGGCCGTGCTTACCATCGTCTTTACCCTTTCTATTCCGGCTACAGTCGTTGGGACTTTTTACGGCATGAATGTGAACCTACCGGGAGGTCTCGTGACGGGAGTTTGGGAACAGCTGGGCCCCTATACCACGCTAATCTTTGTCATGGCAATTTCTGCCGCCACTGCCCTTTTCATGGTATTGTACTTTAGAAGGCTCGGATGGCTGGGACCGTCCATGTGAGAAGCACGGACCAAGAGACACCCCTTTTACCAAGAGCATAAATACTAGTTTTCTTACAGACTGATCGGGGTTGGCGGTTACCGTACGCGATGCCGCAGCTGGTTATGTATGCACACCGCATGACAAGCAGTCGGCGACGTTAGTAGAGCGCTGGAAGAAAGATGACAATATCCTCGAAATTTACTTTGCAACCGCGACATTTTCTGCTGAAAGCACGGCATACTTTCCTAACAGGGCAAACACGTACATTTTGGCATCATTTCAGGACGCGACGAAAGTTCTGGAAGAGATAGACAGAAGTGGAGTAGACAGGCTTTCATTCACTTTCAGCTATTCGAGCCCGCTTTTTGAACGCGTAGGCGACAAGCTGAACTATGTGTCACTGTATTTTACAAAATACACGAACGGCGGCCTGGAGATCGGAGACTTGGCAAACACAATCGCCCGCCGTGACAGGGTGACAAAGGCTACCCTCGCGCAGATGGAACTTTACGCTAACGAGCAGCCAAGGTTTACGTTTCCTTACTCGAAGAACGTTGTGATCCTCGAAGTCGAAGGCGACAGAACGCACCAGACCGACCACAAGTACTGCGAAAGGACGCGGCGCGATGTCGCGAAGAAAGGGATTTCACTCAACAACCTGGTCAGCTTTTCCATCCTTGAAAAGATGAAGTAGAAATTCACGGATTGGTTGAAAACTTAAATATGCTTCATCTTACTAGCCAGATGATTTATGAGCAAGCCGATGGATCTTGGCGCACTGAAAATCGGGTCTTACATCATCATCGATGGCGAGCCCTGCAGGATAGTTTCTTATGATCATAGCAAGCCTGGCAAGCACGGTTCCGCCAAGGCTAGAATTACTGCAGTCGGCGTCTTCGACGGCAGGCCGCATCCCTTTGTCGGCCCAGTGTCCACCAAGGTTGACGTCCCTCTCATAGACAAACGAAACGGCCAGATAATTTCAAAGCAGGGAGACAACCTGCAGATTATGGACCTTGAGACTTTTGAAACGTTTGACACCACCGCAGTAGAAGACGAAATAAAGGAGAAGCTCGCGCAGGGCGACATTCAGGGCCGTGAAGTCGAGTATTGGAAAGTGCTCGACCGGATAAAGATCGTAAGGGTCAAAGGCTAAAAGTTATACAAGAGATTCAAAGACCATCTAGCGGATGCTGATGAAGTGTAGGAAGAGCCGTCTGATGGAATTCTCATCTTATGATGAAGATTATGAGTCCTGAGGCATCCATCATTTCATTCTTCTCGAACGGGGGTTCACGATCGCGTCCAGAGCGTTACCGATTAGGACGAAAGCAAGACCAGTCAGCGCTATCATAAGCCCGGGAGGGACTATCCACCACCAGAGCCCGCGGGACGCTGCGCTTGCACTGTTGGCGTCGTGCAGTATCTGTCCCCATGTAGGGATCGAGGGATCGCTTAGGCCAAGGAAGCTCAGGGTGGCTTCGCCCAGAATCGCGCCAGGCACGGAAATGGCTATAGTTGCAAAAGTAAGTGGCAGCAGCTGTGGAATAATGTGGCGGAAGATGATCTTTGAATCCGATTGACCCATCAGCTTTGACGCCTCGACGTAAGGCATGTTCTTTAGCTGAAGTGCAATGCTCCTCATCACCTTTGCTACCCCAGCCCATCCGAAAATCACGAGGAATCCAGTGATCAGGAATAGATTGCTGCCGACGGTGACTGAAAGTATGACAAGTATCGGGAGTCCGGGAAGCGCGTAGAATATGTCGTTTACTCGCATCAGTCCTTCGTCAGTACGGTTTCCTTTGTAGCCTGCAACTACGCCGTAAATGAGTCCGATAATGACGCCTGCTATCGCGACAGTAAGGCCGATGAAAAGCGCCACTGGCGCGCCCCACAGTATTCCGATCGAAAGGTCTCTGCGGAGGTCATCGGTCCCCATCAGACCGTACGCCTTTCCTCCAAGTATCACACCAGACCCCGTCACGGTGTCTGAGGGTTCAAAGAGGAGAAATGTCAGTCGAATCGTGTATTGCCCTTTCAGCACCTTCGCCTCATCAAAGTCAGAAAATATCATGACCTGAGGTTCTGACGGATTAGGCGTGTATGCGAAGAGCGAACTGTATCCGCGCAGCGCAGATGAAATTGACCGGTCAGTAGAGAATAGCCTGCCAGAAAAATCGCTTCCTCCTTGTTGGGAGGAGGGCAGCGAGGCAAAATAGAGGTCGAAAATGTAGCCGTCTGGTCGTGTAATGTCCACCTGGATAGCGGCGGGCGTGCTTCCGTACCTGGCAGAATAGAGCACCATAAAGTCATTCAGGTACGTATCGTAATTGTAAGTAAATGTGTATGAATGAACAACTTCCGTCGTTCCCCCCTGACGCGCATTGCTTGTGACAGTAGCGTCTTCGCTCGATAGAATTACGTGTTCGGGCACTTTTGGACCTAGGCCGAAATTCGTCCATGCAGGCGCGGCAGATTTGGGCAAATCGATCCAGATTGCAGGGTTGTTCCACTGCCTGAAGGATTCCAGCGGGACTGCGACTGCAGCATAGATCGACATCAGTATCAGGGCGAGCAGTAGCAGTACGCCTAGAATGCCTCCTTTCGAGTGGCGGAACCGGCGAATTATGTCCGACCTTGTAGATACTTCGGTGACGGTCAGCTGACCTTCACCCGCGGATCAAAGTATGCGTACAGGATGTCTGTGATAAACACAGTGATTACAAAAATCAAGGTCAGAATGTAGGTTATTCCGATAATGATCGGGATGTCAAGCATACCAATTGCGTCATAGTAGAGGCTACCCATGCCGGGCCACCCGAATACTGCTTCAATTGTAATTGCGCCAGTGAGAGAGCCGGCGAGACTCAAAGCGATCACGGTGACTATAGGAGGAGCAGCGTTCTTCAGCGCGTGAGAATAGACTATCCTTCTTTCAGGAATTCCTGCAGTCCTTTTCGCGGCGATATAATCCTCGCCCAGGATCCCCACCACAAAGTAGCGGACTGTGTATGCCCACGCGCCAAAGCCGACCAGGACAATAGTCGCCAGCGGCAGGATCATGTGGTAAGCCAAATCGAGCGGATAACGTGGATCAGAAGGCGGAGTCAGAGGGTTTGCCTGAGCAGGGAACAAATGCCAAGCGAAAGCAAACCCAAAGATCATTAGCATCCCGACCCACCAAGTCGGAAAGCTGCTGCTAAACACTGCAAATGCAGAGTTTATCCTATCCCAAATCGAGCCGGTCCTGTTGCCCACGTATGCCCCGATATACAATCCGATCAGTACGACTATAATCGTGGAAGTTGTGAACAAAAGAACGGTCTTTGGCAGCTTTTCAAGGATAATGTCCTGCACCCTGGGCGAGCCACTTTCGCTGGTAAGAACGTTGGATCGTCCGAGATCAAGTATCATCACCTTTAGAATGGTGTTTGCGAACCTGGGAGGAGAATACCAAGGTTGATCCACACCCGTAAGTTTTTCCCTGCGGTCTATTTCCGAGTTTATGTACGCCTGCCGTTCTGCGGCAGAATTGAAGCGCAGTTCCTTGTTATTGTTAACCTCCTCCGTGACGTAGAAGCGAATCGCATCTCTCAGGATCTTGTCCATGGTGGGACCTACTAGTGCAATGGTGAGGACAAGCGTCGCAAACAAAACGATTACTACGTTCGCTGTTCGCTTTGCCACAAAGCGAGAGAATCCCAATTCCCTAGAGATAGAGGTGTTTTCTATTAAAGTTTGATGTCGCTAATTTTCTTTAGCGC
>DATEEE010000157.1:0-3500 GCA_035281285.1 Nitrososphaera sp. | reverse complement strand
GGGGGATTGGTCTTGGCTGACCCTGAAGGCAACTTAGTATTAAAACTCGATTCTAATGGCGGCATTGAATGGGGACAACAGATATCTGGAAACTTCAGGCTGCATTCCGTTCAGCAGACCTCCGATGGCGGCTTTGCTTTATCCGGAATCAACTTCAATGTTCCTTTCGACGTAGCTTTGGTGAAGCTGGATGAAAATGGGATAATTGAGTGGAAACATGCGTACGGCGGTTCAGGTCGTGAATTTCAGCGCGCAATGGTACGGACAGTTGACGATGGATACGTACTGGCCTCTAGCACAGAATCGTTTGGTGCGCGGCATACCGACTTTTGGATATTGAAGCTTGATTCATCGGGTGGTATTCCAGGCTGTGCAAAGGATATTGTTCATTACATAGAAATAGCGGCGAATGAATCGACAACTCCATCCCGGGAAACTTCCGCAGAAGTGGTTAGTACCACGACCGCCGCGAAAGATTCAAGCACAACTATAAAGGATACTGCGGCAAGGGTGGCAGTGGTCTGCGAGGCTTCTGCTTCACCTCCTACTAAAGACTGTAGTCAGCCCACGATTTCAGGTACGGACGATTCTGAGATAATATATGGAACAGCCGGAGATGATATTATTGATGCAAAAGGGGGTGACGATACGGTCTACGGCTTTGGCGGAAGCGACATCATTTGTGGTGGTGGCGGAAACGATACAATTTCAGGCGGCGGAGGATTTGACACTATCTTTGGGGGTTATGGGGATGACATCATCAACGGCGGGTTAGGCAATGATCAACTTAACGGCGGCGCGGGAAACGACTCACTGAATGGCAATGGCGGCAATGACAAATTAGTCGGCAGCTCGGGCAACGACACTCTAAATGGCAAGGACGGGGTACTGAACAATGACTCGCTCGATGGCGGTTTCGGTACTGATACATGTGATGGCAATCCTGACCCCGAAGTCAATTGCGAGCTCTAAGCGAAGAGAGGTTCTTGAGATTTGAGCTTTGCCAGAAAAGTTTAATGAAATCGGTATAGATTCATAACAAGCTCAATCTTCGCAGGAATTCAGTGGTCCTAGCCAGAACCGGATTTTGTCTGCGCTAAGATTAATCACTCTAGATATCGGTATATCTCCAATATCAGATAATCATTACGGAATAAACGAAGTGTGACCGATCCCAGCATCTCAATTTGCAGTTACTACGAGCCCGAAGCGAAACGAAGAATAAGAAAAGATTGATGCCTTAACATGGCGTCGTGACGATAAAGCAGGGGCTGCGGCAGAATCTTGGACAGTTTGTCATACTGATAATAGTCAACGCTTTCGTTGGCTCGATGATAGGTATCGAGCAGACAGTAGTTCCGCTGATAGGAAAGAACGAATTCGGAATTGATTCGAGTGCAATTGTCCTTTCATTCATCGCAAGTTTCGGGCTTGTCAAAGCAATTCTCAATCTCTATGCTGGATCGCTTGCTGAACGCCTGGGAAGAAAGAAGGTTTTGATAATTGGCTGGCTTTTCGGCGTGCCGGTCCCATTTATTCTGCTAGCCGCTCCCGACTGGAACTGGATCATATTCGCCAACGTCCTGCTCGGAGTCAACCAAGCTCTGGCTTGGTCGATGACTGTGAACATGAAGATCGACCTTGTAGGTAAAGAAAGGAGAGGGTTGGCGCTAGGCCTGAACGAGTTTGCGGGCTATCTTTCTGTGGCAGCGGTTGGGTTTGCCACAGGTTACCTTGCATCAATTTACGGACTAAAGCCGATCCCGTTCTACTTTGGAATCGGGTTTGCGATAATTGGCACTCTGCTTTCGGTAGTTGCCGTAAGGGACACCAGAAAATTTGTGCAGCTCGAGATCCAAAATCACAAGGAACAAAGCAACGACCCTAACGGTAATTCTTTCAAGCAGGTTTTTGCTCAAACCTCGTGGAAAAATCGTACTCTCTTGGCAGTCAGCCAGGCTGGGCTAGTCAACAACCTGGTATTCGGAGTATCCTGGGGGCTTTTCACGCTCTACTTCGTCACATTCCAGCTGGACGTGAACGAGATAGGATATCTCAAAGCCATCCACCCTGCCATCTGGGGAATACTGCAACTTGGGACGGGCTCCCTGAGCGACCGAATTGGCCGTAAACCGTTGATCTATTCGGGAATGTTCGTTCAGGCCATCGGAGTTTGGGTAGTCTTGTTCTCCAATTCCCAGCTCGGTTGGATTTCTGGCATGTCTTTGCTGGGCGTAGGCACCGCGCTCGTCTATCCGACCTTGCTGGCTACAATCAGCGATGTAGCGAACCCAATGTGGCGAGCTACTTCGTTGGGAGTCTATCGCTTCTGGCGTGATTTGGGATTCGTGTTTGGAGCTATTGGGGTAGGATTCCTGGCAGATATTTTTGGAATCAGCATCGCTATCCATTCCGTGGCATGGATAGCCCTGGCTTCAGGTGCCTTCGTCCTGATAATAATGCGAGAGACCAGGGTAACTGGCAGTCGTGTAGGTAACATCGTGAAACAAAATGATACGCAATAGCCAAGTCGAAATAGCCCTTACCTGGGTTTGAGCTTTCTTGTTTCCTTGCTGTGCCATTCACAAATGTTCACAGTAACTTTCTTGCCGTCCCACTCAAGTGTGCAGCCGCACGGGAACTTTTCCGACTTCACCAGATCCCATGATTGAGGGATTTTCTTAAAGGTTTGCGCCACGATGACTGCTCAATGTATTGCGTCATGAGTTCAGCCCTTTCCGAAAACGTGAACAAACTGGACGGTTTGCCTTTCCATTTATTACGCAGAGTAGCACTTTCTGTATAGGTTTTTAACTTCTCCACAGGCATATCAAGCCTGAAGAATGGACGCTACTGCGGCTTTCGCGGTGATCATGGCAGTGGTCCTAGGAATTGGATTAGTCCAGGGAGGAGTCATATCGAAAGCTCTGCGAGCCAGATTCCCGCGATTGAAGCAACACGGGAAATTCTTCTCGCTTGCTCTGCTTGCATTGTTCGGAATTAATGCGATATTCAGCGCGACAAGCTTTGCCAGCCCGACAAAGATGTCGGGATTCGACAACCCGCTCGAAACGGGAGATTTTGGCGCCTGGGCGATGAGCGCGCTGGGGCTGAATGGGGGATTTCTTTCAATGCTTTCGATCAGCGTTACCATAATAATTTTCGTCCTAATGCGGTTTGTAAAGCTGGGAACAAAGTCGAGGTATTTCGTCTTGACAGTAAGTGTCTCTGTGCTGGTTATCAACATTTTCTATAGGCTGAGTGAAGTGGTCCCGGATTTCTACCAGATAATGTTCTACGTGGTTTATCAGGTCGGAGTCGCAGCGGGAGTTTTCCTGGTAGCGAGCAGAGAACTTGGGTTCGGGCGCAGGATTCTGTCAGGGATGAAGTCCGGATTCACTCGGGATGGTCGTGCGCACGATAGCCGCGGCCACTAGGTCGCGATGTCAAGCTCGAACTAGATCGGCTCGACTCGGTGCTTGCGCCGCACGTCATGGCCT
>DATEEE010000156.1:0-3338 GCA_035281285.1 Nitrososphaera sp. | reverse complement strand
GCGATGGTTAGCCGGAGACGGCTGGCTACGGAACAGAAAAGAGATCCAGTCAGGGCAATACCGTGATGGCGAATAGCCTGAGGTTCCTGATACTGGAATGAAACTGCCGACCCGGGTGGAGCAAGGCCAAACAGAGCTCATAGTCCTGCACTTGCTCAGGTTGGCTGCTCAGCGGAATCCCGCCTAGAACAGAAGGAGGGTTACGGCTGGCACGCACATTTTTTAATGCAGATTTCGAGCGCGCCTGTAAGGTACTCGACATCAATCGACAACATTCGTCAGTATGTGCTCCGGAACTTCTAGATTTCATTCTTGATTCGCCTGGTCGTTGTCGGGCGACGAATCATTCGGATTTTTCTCGCATCTAAAAATCGACCTTTTTCGTTCGATTTGGCGTGTGGTAACCGCCTACATGCTTAGGCTTTTAGCATATTCTGGTTATTTACAGTCAAATTGTCTGCTGCGGATGATGAGATAAAGCGGAGGGCAGCGAACGTTGTTCTCGGCAGACTTGGTGAGGAAATGATCGAGGTCGTAAAACTTCACCTGCGTAGGGCGTACGACATCAATTTCGATCCAAAAGAAAATACGAAATTCTCACTGGATCAACTCTATTTTGGGCTATCGGTTCTGCTTGGTGAGGGTCTCGCGAAGAACCTAATGGGTCAGATTAAGGAAGAAATCGATAATCTGTCCAAAGTTCAAGTTCACTAGACAGATTCACAAGTTATCAGTTCAAGTTCGAAAGTCAGCAAATACACAGGGATCGATTCTGCAAGCAAAAGCATCCCCGCCCCTACATGATTTACGACTAGTAATTACGAACTATCAGCTCCGTGCAACCGGTACGACCGTCTCCCTTGCAATTAATGGCCCGAGAAGCACTGACGGCAAATTGCTTGTATGAAGAATACAACTTCCTCGTAAGTGGAGTGTCGGAATTGCTCAAGAGGACCTTGCATCCTTTCCTGTCCAGCTTTGCAAAAACTTCCGAGAGTTCGACCTGATCTTCTATGGAAAAGCCGGCCCGGGTGTAGTCCACAAAGTTTGCAGTCTTGCTCAAGGGGACAAAAGGGGGATCAAGATAGATAAAGTCGCCGCGGCCAGCATCGGACAGTGCACTTTGGTATGTTGCCGATCGTATGATGGCCTTCGTCTTTTTAAGAACTGCGCTAGCCCCCCTAAGCTGTGATTCGTTACAGATCGCTGGGTTCTTGTACCTTCCAATCGGCACGTTGAACTCCCCGGCGCGATTGACGCGGTACAATCCGTTGTAGCAGGTCTTGTTTAGTGCGATAAACCTGGCAGCCCTATCGAGTTTATCGGATGGAGTCGCGCGTCTGAGCGTGTAGTAAAAGGACACGGGCGCACGGGAGTAGGCGATCTCATGATGACGGAGGCGGACGGCCAGGCTGTCAACGTTGTTCTTGACGGCCCTGTATGCGTTCATCAGGTCGGCATTGATGTCAGAAAGCCGTGCCTCGAAATCAGGTACGTGAGAAGCTAGATAGAAAAAGAATGCGCCGCCACCGACAAAAGGCTCAAAGTATCTTTGAAATCTTGGCACGTGGCTCGCAAGCTCTGACAAGATCTGGGTCTTGCCTCCAGCCCACTTCAAAAACGGTGATGCAGCCAAGGGCACCTTCAAGGGCGACTGCGAAATCTGCATCAGCCTATCTGGACATCCTTCCAATTTTATTAACGCTTTGATACTAGCAACCCCCACTCTTTCCGTCGACTCGAAAAATCACGGCAGCAACCGCATTTCTAAATTCAGTGACCGGACCATGAAGGGGGAACAGTTCCGCCAGGCCGTAAATCTGCCGACTATCGTATTGGCGTGCCGCTCGAACGCAACATTCCCTACGCGCTGCAAGCCTTCCCCAAATCGGATACGCATCTCGATGCAATTCTTTCAAGCGAAAAAGGCACAACTCGCTGGAACTTCTTTCCAGCTAACAGATAGTTGATCGGCACCGTCTAGGGATTTCATGTTTTCCAATAACTAAAGTTACGCGGCGCATTTCAAGGTCGCAGTTGTCGTACCGGAAGAATACTAAAGAATGCTTATCAATTCGCGATGGTTCTTCCCCGGTGGATGTGGGACGACGGCACAAACTCACCATGAAAAGCCAAAAAAATCTGACCCCTCGTTTGATGAAGAAACAATAAGGAACATGGTGAAGTACTGCAAGGTCGAAGAAAAGAACTTCGATGCTCTGATCAGGTACATCAGGAACAGGGGCATCGCAGAATCCGCTCAGTAGTTTTAATAACTGCCTGATGCAATGTTTTGCAATTGCGCAAGGTCGTCCTAGTTGCGATTGTTGCCGCAGCAGTCGCTACCATTGCAGCACTTGTTTTCCAGGAAATTAACAGGCCCGCCCATGCCCTTGAGGTGGATGCCACCCGAGACACCACTGATATTTCTGGCATACTCTACCGCATCAGACTGACAAACGTGGGTACGGAAGAACTTACCGGCATCAAGGCCGAGCTCGGACCCAAAGATGTCCAGCACAAAGATTCGCTCGAGCCTGGCCAGTCTTATTTCTTTTATCCGGAACCCGAAACTCCTGAAGGCAGGATCGTAATTACTACAAACGAAGGAATACAGGTGACGACTGACTACAGGACGCCGACGAAGGTCCTCGGGCTGCCAGGTGCGGGTAGATAATATAAGACAGAAAAGAAACACTGCAACTGGCTCGTGAAGACAATTCTTCCACCCGGGTCCGACAGATCTGCTGAACTTGCTCGTCGATTTAGTTATGACGAATGGCTGGTGAGCAGGTTCCTAGAATACGTGCCCCGTCCGGACGAATTCCTAGAAAAGATGGAGGCGGAGCCCTCCCTATACCTCAGAGTTAATACGCTCAAGACATCAGTCGATCTCTTGAAATCGAGGCTCGTCGAAAAAGGCTTTGAATTGCGTGACACGCCCTTGCAGGAAGTGTTTGCAGTCGCCAATGGTCCAATGTCTGCCGGCGCAACATTGGAGTACATGCTGGGCCACTACTATATCCAGGACCTTAGCTCTTGTTTTGCGGTTGACGCACTTGACGTCAGCGACGGGCAGACTGTGCTAGACGTTGCAGCGGCGCCGGGCGGCAAGACGACAATGATTGCCCAGAGGATGCACAACACCGGCGTCATAGTGGCTGCGGAGCCGAGCGAGAGCCGGACAAGATCGCTGATTTTCAACCTTGCTAGGTGCGGGGTCTCAAATACATGCATAAAACGCGTCAGGGGAGAGGAGGTCTCATCGCTCGGAATCAAATTTGACCGTGTCCTGCTCGACGCCCCTTGCAGCTGCGAAGGAGTCATTGCAAAGGACG
>DATEEE010000155.1:0-3114 GCA_035281285.1 Nitrososphaera sp. | reverse complement strand
CGCATGATGCATGGAATGAAGGCGCCTTGGTCTGGTGGCGAGGCATAGCTCGATGCTCCGCTTGTACCTGGATGGGATAACGTCACAGCAGTCGACGTAGACATCGTCGGCCCCAAGGCTGTCGATTACGCCGGCCATTACTCTTGCCTCAAGCCTGTTCAGGCCCCGAAGCATGACGCTGCCATCGACTTCGCCCGGGGTGACCTTGCTCACACAGACGGCATCAGCGGCTTCGGTTATCATGTCAAATAGCCTCTCCCTTGCGCGCGGAGTAAGGGTCTTAGAATCCCTTACACCCAAACTCCTTAGCTCGGCGAGACTCGATTTCTTTACGCTGACGCCGGCCACCACGAGCGGGCCGATGATAGAGCCCCTGCCGGCTTCGTCTACTCCTCCTACCAGGGCGGCCCGCTTTTGGCGCAAATTTATAATGACCTTAAAGCAGGTTTGCGCGCCGTCTATTATGATTTTCGCGGCGCAGCATCCAGCGCTTTTTCTATAAATAGAGCACCACTCCAGTCCAGATCATTGCCCGAGGAATTCGTTCGCACGGTGGAGGGAAGGACAACCCTTCTAGTCCCGCCCGAGTCCCTCACTTCAAAGGTCCCGCCAAAGACCCCCGCCTTTTTTAACCCGGCCGCAAGGCTGAGCCGCGACCTTTCAATCATCGCTTACCGTGCCTACCTGCCGCAACTTCAGGAAAAGACGTTTGCCGATGGCTTTGGTGGAATCGGTGCAAGAGCGCTTCGCGTCGCCACGGAAATTCCGCAAGTTAGCAGAGTGTTTTGCAACGACATCAACTCTGTCGCGATCGAGGCTGCGCGGGAGGCAGCGAAATTGAATTCGGTCGAAAGCAGGTGCAGGTTCTCTACAAGTGAAGTCTGCAGGTTCTTGCTTGAAGGTAATGACGACGGCGAAAGGTTCGGCATTGTGGACTTGGATCCGTTTGGGACGCCCGCCCGGCACGTCGACTGCGTGCTGAAGGCAGTGCTCGACGGCGGGCTGGTGTCAATCACCGCCACAGATACTGCGGTGCTTTGCGGCATCTACCCTGAAGTATGCCTGCGACGCTACTACGGCAGGCCACTGAACAACGATTATGGGAATGAAATTGCGATACGGCTCTTGGTTTCGCTGACCGCGCTCACAGCCTCTAGGCTGGAGCTGGCAATCAAGCCTGTATTCGTGCACGCGACAATGCACTACATGCGCATATACGCGCGGATGGTGGTGAGCAGTAGCCAGGCCAACAAGGTTTACGACAACATTGGGTACGTGGCTCACTGTTTCAAGTGCGGCCACAGAGTTGCATTGCGCGAGCCTTCAACATTGACATGTGAACTCTGCGGGAACGGCATGCGGCTGGGAGGCCAGCTATGGACCGGCAACTTGCATGACCGGGAATTCGTCACTGCAATGCTCGCACAGAATCCAGAAAGGCAGGCCAAGAAAGTGATCGAGGCAGCGGTCGACGAGCTAGGCGAACTTCCATATTACTTCAAGGTCGACGAGATCGCTTCGAAAAACAGGACGAGCCCGCTTTCTGTCATAAGAATAATTGAAAGGCTCCGCGCGTCCGGGTTTGCTGCTTCAAAGACTGCGCTCAACCCGGGGGGCTTCAAGACAAGCGCAAGACTTGACGACATACTCAATCTTGTGAAGTAAGGATTCTGCTGGTCGGCATTGCCTGAACCGATTCCTCGACAAAGTTCTGCCACTCTGCCTTCAGGTCGTCGATGTCCTGGTGCGGGCCGGCTGTGTTTCCATCTTCAACCGCGGATCTTGTCGCCTGCAAATAGTCGGCAAACGCGTCCAAGGCCGCTTCGTACAGGTTGTAGCTTTCCTGCCATTCCTGGGTGGGCTGTCGATCGAGAGTCCGCCTGACCTGTTCCGTTTCTGCAGCAGCAGAGTCAAGCCGAGCTAGCATTTCTTGCGTTCCGAGAGTTCCATTCTTCCAGCCGGAGAAATCTTGCTCGACAGTCGCGGCAAGGTCGAGGTGACGAGAGTAAACCGCCGAGATCGCTTCAGAATCCGTCCTGGGTACGTCTAACGAGCCGGGGCTGCTCATTGGAATGAACCAGACCAGAAAGCTGGCGCCAATTATCGCCGCCATTATCGCAGCGGTAATGGCAATGCCTTTTCCGCTTGCCAAGCCGCGCTTTGATCTCCAACACTTCAATAAATAGATAGTCAAATATAGCCCGCCCGGTCTCCAATGCAGGTAAAAAATGAGTTCAACCGGCCAGGCGCCGCCCGGCATTGCCAAGTTGACCTACCGCACCGATATTGCCCCTGATCTCTCGATCCTGAGGATCCAGCCGGCCGACGGCAGCCTAGTTCCGGAATTCAAGGCCGGCCAGTTTGTCACGCTTGGCCTCCAGTTCCCGGGCGAAGACAAGATCACCTACAGGGCATATTCGATCGCTTCTCCTCCAGAAGAAAGGCGGTACTTTGAGCTATACATCAAACTTGCCCGGGAGCCGGTGATGGGCAAGTTCACGAGTGCGCTCTTTGACCTCAAACTCGGCGACACGATGTTCTGGCGCAAGCCGGCAGGGGCATTCACGCTCGAGGAAAAAAAGGCAGACGGATCGAGGGATGGGCGGCAACTGGTTCTGGTAGCCTCCGGAACCGGTCTGGCACCGTTTGTCAGCTACATCTTGCACCTCCGATCTGCCAAATCTGACAGAAAGGTTGTCCTGCTCCACGGCGCAAAGTACGCCCAGGAGCTGGGCTACCGCGACATCTTTGAAGGGATTGCTAATCTTAATGGCAAGTTTGTCTATATTCCGACGGTCAGCCGGCCTGATCACGAGCTGTCGAAGGGGTGGGAGGGAAGAACAGGAAGGGTGGAGACCCTGCTATCAAGATCGGGCGGACAATCGGCGCTGGATAATGCGTTGGGCCAGGTCGTTAACCCAGAGAACTCTTTCTTCCACGTCTGCGGGTACCAGGGCACCATCGACGCGGTCATATCTACGCTTGCTCCGCTTGGATTTGTGACTAACAGGAACAGAAGAAAGGACGGCTCGTTCGACATAAAGATCGAGTCATATGGGTAGGGCAACCCTCATTACTCTCTGCTGCGAGATAGATCTTGGTTTTGGAGGAGCA
>DATEEE010000154.1:0-4080 GCA_035281285.1 Nitrososphaera sp. | reverse complement strand
TTCAACGGTACTTGGGAAATATTTGAACGCATCACATGTATTCCTGTCAGCATCGCGGCCGTCGGTCTATTCTTCGAAAGTAACTCCCGGCTTCATGACTGACGAGGAGCCGATGAAGTACGTTGTCGTCTACCCTTTTGTAAAGTCCAGGGAATGGTACCTTCTCCAGTTTGACGAGCGGCGGAAAATGATGGAGGAGCACATCATAGTAGGCCGGAAATTCCCCCAGGTGCGCCTGAATACGACCTACTCTTTTGGCCTGGACGACCAGGATTTCATGCTGGCGTTTGAAACGCCGGACCTTGCGATTTTCCAAGAGCTCATAATGCAGCTGCGGGAGACTCAGGTCAGCAAGTACGTCGTAAGAGACACGCCTATGATTGTCTGCGTTTATAAAGGCGTCGAGGACATCGTGAAGAGTCTGGGATAAATGCACGCGCTGAAGGAATGGGCCGTAGTGTGCCATGCCCTTGAGAAAGGCCGCCAGGTAGTCCTCCTTCGCAAGGGAGGGATATTGGAATACCGGCAGGGATTTGAAATAAAGCACGACAAATTTCTGATGTTTCCGACATTTGAGCACCAATCAAAAGACCACCTTCAGCCTGACTATGCCGGCATGCTGGACAAGGTTACGTCCAGCGCCCCTGACGCGGGCAAGATATTGCTTTCGAGCTTTGCCGAGCCGGTATTGGTAAAGGAGCTGACAGACCGCGCTGTTTTGAAAAAACTGGAGAAATTTCACATCTGGAACGAAAGCTATGTTAATGCGAGGATGGACTATAACCCCAGCAAGCCAATGAGTGTTATTCTATTGCGCGTATTTCACTTGAGTAACGTTATAGAGGTGCAGAATCAGGATGCATGGGCCGGATGCAGGTCGTGGGTCCCGCTTGACTTGAGCGTAGGAGACGCGACTCCAGTGCTTGGCGATTCACAATTTGACGCGATATCCAGAGAGTTCAAAGAGGTGCTTTCGGTAGCCGCATGAAGTACAGGACACTCGGAAAGAGTGGCATAAAGGTTAGCGAAATAGGATTTGGGGCGTGGACCATCGGCCTCGATTGGTGGGGGAAAAAGATCGACGACGAAGAAGCCATTCGCATGCTGAAAAAGGCCTACGATGTCGGCATCAACTTTTACGAAACCGCGGACATGTACGGCAAGGGCAAGAGTGAAAGGCTGATGGCCCGCGCGTTCAAGGATATGCGCGGGGAGGTTGTCTACTCTACAAAGTGGGGCTACGACATGTACGGTGCCGAGCAGGTTGGCCACAGCGAGCTTCCCCAGAAACACAATCCAGAATTCCTAGAATTTGCGCTGAAGCAGAGCCTCGAACGCTTGGAGACAGGCTATGTCGACGTATACAGCCTCCACAACCCAAAGATGGACGCTATAAGAAACGACGCACTCTTCCAAGCCCTTGACGGGCTGGCCAACAAGGGCACGATAAGGAGCCACGGCGCTGCACTTGGCCCTGCCATCGGCTGGAAGGACGAGGGCCTTGAGGCAATCAGGACTCGCAACATTGCCTGCCTTCAGACCGTCTACAACATCCTTGAGCAGGATCCTGGACGGGAGCTCATGAAAGAGGCAGAGTTGCACGATGTCGGAATAATGGTGAGGGTTCCGGACGCCTCGGGGCTTTTGACCGGCAAGGTCACCGCCGAGACGGCCTTTGACAAGAACGACCACCGCAGCTTTAGAAAGCGCGAGTTCATTATGGAAGCGATGAAAAAGATCGACAATATCAGGCTGGTGGCCGATACCCGAGGATGGAATATCACCCAGCTGGCAATCAAGTTCATACTTTCGCAGAAGCAGATTTCCGTTGTCCTGCCCACGATGGTGAGTGTCGAAGAGATCGAGATGTTTGCCTCCATATCGGATGGCAACTACCTCGACCGCGCAGAGTCATCAAGAATAGAAGAAATGTACGAAAAGAACTTTTACGTCCAGCCGGTTGCCCCAACCTAATGAGCGCCACTGACGAGCTGCTGCGCGATCATGTGTTTATTCGCCGGCTCCAGGTTGTGATCGAAAAATGCTACACCATGCTCTACGACGGCAAGGACGTGCCATTCAAGGACCTAGTACTGATTGCGGACATCATCGAGCAGTTTGTTGACGAGCTGCACCACGGCAAAGAGGAGAAAGGGTATTTCCCGGAGACTCGCGACCACTACTCCGAAGAGATCCGGAAATTTGTAATTGAGCACGAGTTCGGCAGGAGGATAGCCAGGAGGGTAAGAATTCACCTTGAAGAATTCCTTACTGGAAAGGATGCCAGGGAGCCGCTTGCGCGGTACCTAAAGACATATTCGGTGTTTATCCTCGACCACACTTCCAAGGAGGACACATTCTTCAATAGAGTCAAGGAGAAGGGTTCGCTGTCCCAGGCCGAGGAACAGGCTCTGACGCGCCATTTTGAGCGCATTAAGCATCAGTGCTCTTTCAATTCTGGCAGCATGATCGAAGCTTTGGAACGACTTGAAAGTGCGGAATGGCTGCGCTAAACAAAGTACTTGACGCGCTCTTTCTTGAATTCGCGCGAGCTGAAGAGGATCTGGTAGTCAGAGATGCCTATCACCGCCGACATTTCTTTGGCCATTTTCTCGGCCGCATCGAGAGATCTCGCATGGACCATGCTGAACAAGTTAAAGCGCCAGTCCGGGTAGACGGGTCTCCTGTAGCAGTGGCTGACTTGCGGGAACGCGGCCAGCTTTGCACCGACGTCGTCTATTACTTGTTCGGGCACATTCCAGACGACCATTCCGTTAGCGGTGAATCCCGCGTCCCGATGCCGCAGGATCGCGGCAAATCGCCTCATTACGCCGGACTTTTCAAAGTCCCTCGCCTTGGCATACAATTCCTCTGTTGTGACGCCAAGGTTGTCTGCTGCTTCCTTGAACGGCTCTGGCACGCTCTTTAGGTCTTTCTGGAGTTCCCTGATGAAGTCCTTGTCGCGGTCGGAAAGGTCCACGCGCTCGGGGTCAAGTGGCTTTACCTCGTCAGTAGGAGCAGGTTTGTCCGCGTCCTCGTTAATCATGTCTAACTTTACTCCGATCTTGTAGAGCTTGAGCGTCGGAAGGATGCGGTACTTTGCCACGCCATCGTATGCCGCCATTCTGTCAAGGTCGTCCTTGATATTGGCGCCAGGGGGAACCGCGAGGGTGAACCACATGTTGTATTCGTGGTTGCGTTCGTAATTGTGGCTGACGCCGGGGTGCTCGTTTACTCTGTCCGCGACCTCGAGTAGCTTGTCAGGCATGACAGAAAAAGCCACAAGCGCGCTCTTGTATCCCAGCCGCCTCGTATCAAAGATGGCGTTTATTTGCCTGATGAGGCCGGCCCTTTTCATGCCTTCAATTCTTCGGATTACATCCTCTTCATTCATGCCGTGCCTATTTGCGATTTCCTGGTAGGGCCGGTCAACCATGGGAAAGACCCACTGGATCTCATTCAACAGTTTTTTATCGACAGAATCAAGCTGCTCGTTTGCCTGCATGAACTATGGTGCTGATCCTTGGTCGAGCCATTAAAACCTACCTTGCAGCCGTTCGGAAAATCAGGCAAATGAAAGAATAGGGGAATTTGAAGCATCCCTTGAGGACATACCTGAATACTGCCGGCAGTCTATATATTCCGCGACGCGCTCTTCCAAGCAGTGCCAGACTATTTTGAGGCGGACCGGCTGGTCGAGGATCTCGCCAAGATCTACTCCACTGCATGCGCCACTACCTGGTTCAAGGTGTCCGGGTCGGGCAAACCCACGCCTGAGCAATACAGGGAGAAGGTGGTGGAGTTTATGAAGAACATCGAGCATTCGCTGTCAGCATTCCCCGAAACGCCCGAAGCAGTCAGGTTCCGCGAGTATGTCAGAAGAAGGCTTCAAGAGGAAATATCAAAGGTCCGGTCAGGGGAAAACAAGGATGTCGAAAAGCGATACAAGTATTTTGTCGACTATTCGTAGCGCGTTTCGTGTTTCAGCTGGGCAACAAAGTTCTCCATAAACGCGGTGCGCCGGCGAGCCTCGGCCTTGGCTGTCTGCGTGTGCATTGAATCCTTTAGCTTCAAGAGCTT
>DATEEE010000153.1:0-6830 GCA_035281285.1 Nitrososphaera sp. | reverse complement strand
CACATCCTCTCCCTGATTAACTGCGCGGGAAATCGCGCCAACGAGGTTTACCATGCCGCTCATGGTAAGGCTCGAAACTGCTATCACGGCCTGCCCGAACCCTGCCTTGCTGAGGCTCCTGCCGAGTTCCCTGCTCAAGAGAGAATACTCGGCGTCTTTCTCAGCCGCAAGGGCATCGTCAAGCGCGTATGCAGAGCCCGACCACTCCAAGATCTGCGGAAGTTTTTCGATCACGAGGTCCCTTTTGGTCAGCGCATTAATCTGAGTCGTCTTTAGGCGAAGCTTTACAGACGATGCAAGGAGAGACACAGAAACGAAATTAATTGGCGTGGAGACAAGCGCGCCGTCAAACGCAAAGATTGTTGCCTTTTCCTCTGCCCTTAGGTTAGAAACGAAATAAGGTCCGCTGGCCCTGAACGCAAAGAGCTCTATCTGCCCAGGCGTGTCTATGATGAGGTATTCAGGATTCAATTCGTCAATTTCTGTTTGGATCTCGTCCAGCTTGGTTGCGATCATGTCACTGGCCATTACCAAAGAACCGTTTGGCCCAAGGCCGTAGTTGTCCATCAGCTCTGTGATGTCAACGTAGTTTCTGACATCAACGTCTGGCTCGTACGGCAGTTTGACCGATCCTGGATCAAGGTTAAGGCTTGCGGGAAAGGCGCCGGTATCCCTGTACCACTGCACGAGCCTGGATGTGAGAAGTGATTTGCCGGATCCCGCGGTTCCTGTGATGATTATTGCCTTCAAGCCCGACATCAAGGAGGGTTGTGCGGTCGTATATCTGTCTTACACATCCCGCCCTTGGTAGTTAGCTTTGATCGCGCGTGCGAAAGTAAATCAGATTTATGGAAAAAACCGCGATAGCCGAACCCGCATTCGTTATTATAGTACTCCTCATTAAAGCTGGTTTGATTGAACTGGCGGCTCATTGCAATTCCTGCAAGCGTCGTTCCATTCCTGATATTGTTTCTGACCGCTGATGTTTCGCCGCAGGATGTTTTTGCGGTCGGACTTGTTCCTTTCATCGCGTCCGCAGCTGCGGGGCTTACAAAGATAATGATCCAGGCCTTTCGCTTCAAGTACTTCATCAAGAATTTCATTGGGTACGACGTTGCCTCTACCGGCAGGACAGTATCGGCAAGGCTCGCCGGTGAGTTTGTCACCCAGACCACCCCTTCATACGTTGGCGGAGAATTCGTAAGGATTGCATGGCTTTCGAAGAACGGAGTGGCGCCGGGCAAGGCCGCATGGGTCACAACGATGGAAATCATTGCAGATGTGTTTGTGAGTTCAATGCTTGCTTTCATTGCCGGCTCGCTTGCAATCTACCGCGGCGGGACGTTTGTGGGGATCGCAGTCATACTTGTGACCATACCTACTTTTGGAGTCTGGCTTTCGCTTCTGCTCTTTTCAGCAAGGAGGAATTTGCGCCTGCCCTCCTTTGCCCAAAGGCTGATGCAGCGGTTCATGGCCAAGGAGAAGGCAGAGAGTTTCGTCAATTCGGCCAACTCTGCCATTGCCGACCTGTGCAAGATGAGCCGAGAGAACTTCAACTCTGCCCGGGCTATCAGAACATTTGCGATAGGTATGGCGATCACATTCGTCGCATTCGTTTTCCAGGGACTCTCTTTCATGGTGCTTGCGAACGCTGTGGGATCGGACATTGGCATGTTTGACTCTCTTATGGCCACGGCGGCGTCGACTGCAGTTGCTAACTTACCTATCACAATCGGTGGCTCGGGGCTTGCCGAGCTCGGGATATGGGCCTACATTACAAATCTTCAGGGCGTCCCGGAGCTAGAATCGCTGGCGTCAGACTCGCAGCTGAATGTCATCATTGCCTGGAGGATTGCGACTTACCACGTGCCTCTCGTGATCATGTGGATTGCCCTGATGAAAATTACAGTGGGCAAGGCGTCGCCGTCTGACATCCAGTCCGGATCACCCGGGGAGGCCCCCGGAAATCCAGGTAGCGACCGGAAGCCTGGAGAACAGTAATTGAATAGTATGAGAATACCTAATCTTCTTCTGATTCTTCGCTGCTGGATGGCGCCGGCAAGTCTGATTCAACGTCCATCAGTTGCAGCTCCTTCAGCTCGAACTTGTAGATGGCCTTCATGTCAAGGCTGAATTTCGTCTTGAGGAGCTCGACGACCTTCTCGCTAAGCGGCCCGGTGAAAAAGTTGATCTTGAATTCGTAGACAAAGCCCTTCATGAATTCGGATACCTTCATCGACTTGGGGACGTCAAGGCCTTCAACAATTGTCCTGCCGTCGGGCATCGGCTCGTATACTTGAATGTCTACCTTGTAGTCATTCTCGTATATGTCCAGAATGTAGCCGGTCCTGGCGATCTCTTCTGGCTTTTCGAATTTGACTGACTTTATCTCATCTTCTGCCCACTTTGGAAGGCTCTGCTCCTCCTGTGCGCCCGCCTGCGATTCCTTTGCCGCTTTGGTCCTTGCCATGCGAGATACTGTACTGCCGTGCGCAGGCACCGGTTATAATGTTTTTCAGCACACGCATGTCTAGAAAAAATTACTACTTGGTTATTCAATTATGACACTTCTGTTTAACGCCGTTCTTACATGCTAGTTGGCATGACGAGCTTCAGCAGCAACTGGGTAAAGGACAATTCGCAGAACATGAGTGAGAGGCTAAAGCAAAGCGTTGGCCCTCAGCAACCACTGAAACCAAGGATCGAGTTCGCCAAGAACAAGATTCAAGCGCAGAACCAAAAACTGGATGCGATCCTTGAAAAACTAAGAGGAAAAGAGAAGGCTCTATTCAATCAGGTAGTTTCTGCTCTTCAAAAGCACGACGCGCAGCACGGCAAGATGCTCTCAAACGAGATCGCTCAGATAAGAAAGACCACAAAGATGATCTCGCAGCTCAAGATGGCACTGGAACAGATACAGCTAAGGCTGGAATCCACGATTGACCTAGGCGACGTGATGGTGGCAATCGGACCGGCGATAGGTGCTCTAACCAGAGTCAGGTCAGGCCTATCCGGCGTTATGCCAGAAGTTGACAGAGAACTGGGAGAAATCAACGGAGTCTTTAGCGACATCATGATGAGCGCAGGAAGCATGGGCAACACCTCATTTGCCTTTGATGCAAGCGGCGAAGAGGTTGACAGGATCCTTGCAGAGGCCGGCGCGGTAGCAGAACAGAGAATGACCGAGAGCTTCCCTGACGTTCCGATAGGGTCGACGGGTGGCAGTTCGTTAAGGACTTCTGCCGGCGAGCACTCGCAGTAGAGGCCCGCCCCTCACCTTTCTTTTTTCACCTTACAGTTACGGATTTTGCAAGGTTTCTCGGGTAGTCGGGATCCGCGTTCTTGACAAGTGCCATCTGGTATGCCAGTAGCTGAAGTGGAATGACTTCAATCAGCGGGTAAAATGCAGCCTGGCTCAGCCGCGGAATTTCTATCCAGTGATCGTACACGTCGTCTTTGCTGTCTGAAATGCCGATGACGGTTGCGCCCCTTGCCTTTATCTCATGGGCGTTAGAAATTGTGTCGCCAAAGGTGTCGTCGTGCGGGTTTACCATTATGACAAACGTGTTCTTCTCCATTAGGGCAAGTGGCCCATGCTTTAATTCGCCTGCAGCAATTCCCTCGGCGTGAACGTACGCCAGCTCTTTTAATTTCAGCGCGCCCTCGAGTGCCACTGGGTAGTGAAGCGACCTGCCGAGCAGGTAAATGTCGGTCGCCTCGCTCATCTGGCGGGCGACTTTCATGATGCTCTGCTGACTTGCAAGGACGTTTTCAACGGCGATTGCAAACTCTGCCCTTGCAGTCTCCAGGCATCCTCCGCATAGCCTGTCGACCACGCTGTAGACTAGCGCCAGCTGGCCGGTAAAGCTCTTTGTAGCCGCGACTCCGATCTCCGGCCCACAGTTGGTGGACAAGAATGCGTCGCTGTTTCTTGCGAGTGAAGAGGTGGTCACGTTGACGATCGAGAGGATTTTTGAGCCCTGGCTCTTGGCGAGCCTTACAGAGTCGAGCACGTCTGCTGTCTCGCCACTCTGAGAGATGGCAATCAGCACCGAATCAGCGTCGAGCGATGCAAGCGCATACTGCGACTCGCTCGACATCACGGTCTCTGCCCTGATCTTGGCGAACTTCGCAAGTGTGTGCTTGAAAATGAGCGACGAATGGTAGCTCGTGCCACTGCCAGTGATGTACACATTCTTTGCAGACCGCAGGATTTCGCAGAATTTTTCCATCGCAGCCGGGTCCTGAAGGCCAGCGTGGACCACTGTGGCGCGCTGGTCGTTTATCTCCTTGAGAGTAAAGTGGGCGTACTTGCCCTTGTCAATGTCTCCAAGCTCCCAGGCGACCTGGGTTATCGGCCTGGCCACCGGAACCGATTCAAAGTCAAAGATCTCCATCTTTGAGCTGTCGACAATGCAAATGTCCCTGTTCTCCAGGAAAATCGCCTTATCCGTATACTGAAGAAAGCCGAGGACGTCGCTTGACACAAAGTACCCGTCGTTTGCGACCCCAACGATGAGGGGTTCTTCGTACCTTGCCCCCGCGATGGTGCCGTCCTGGAACACTGCCACAAAAGCATAGGTGCCCTTCAGCCGCTTGCAAGTGTTTATCATTGCAGGCCGGATGCCCCCGGAAAACTCTGTTTCAAGAAGATGCGCGATTACTTCGCTATCCGTTTCGCTGGCAAAGACATGTCCTGCCTGCGAAAGCTCCTCTTTCAGTTCCTTGTAATTTTCAATAATGCCATTGTGGACGACGGCGATATTGTTGTTGCACGCGGAATGAGGGTGCGCATTGTGGTCCGTGACGCCGCCATGGGTCGCCCACCTCGTGTGGCCAATCCCAATCCTCCCCGACATTTCGCTCAAGTTGAGATTGCTGTTTACCTCCATGACCTTGCCCGTTCCCTTGCGGACAAGAATGCTGCCATCGTCGATGGTTGCCACCCCGACGCTGTCGTAGCCCCTATACTCCATCTTTTTGAGGCTGTCAACCAGGATGGGCGCGGCAGAATTCTTGCCTTTATATCCTATAATAGAGCACATCGTAATACAGTAGCAAGCTGGGCAGACATGTTTAAAATAATTATTCAATCATTAAAGCTACCATTATATCGCCTTGTATAACGGTCAAGCACGCTCAGACCAAGTAATTTCGTTACCGCTACATAATCATATATAGTGGTTGGCAGAAGATGGAACATTGGAGAAGAAACTTGTCTCCGAGAGTGACGGTGAGACTTCAGTCAAGAAGATCCTCGTATTCAAAGAAGTCGAACGGGTCAGGGTTCTGTCAAACCCCGTCGCATGGCGCATCATGGAACTTCTTGCGCGCGGGCCCATGTACCCAGCCCAGCTGGCCAAGGAACTGGAAATTCACGAGCAGAGTGCATATTACTATATCCGCAAGCTCGTTTCGATAGGCGCAGTCGAAGAAGCAGGTCATAGTTTTGTAAGAGGAGGTACCGCGCGGCTGTACAAGGTCACAAGCCCTTCCTTTGGCATAGAGATGGACTGGGGAGAAACAAAGTTGCCAACGGGCCGCGATGCTGGAGCCGAATATGTACATGCGCGAAGATTCTTTGACGCATACGTCGGAAGGGACGTTTCATTTGACGGCTTGATCATTGTCGGCTCGCCCGACCCGCACGGGCCTTACAAGTCGTCTGCAAGGGACGGGCATTACGCGGTCCACCCTGCGTTCTTCCTTGGTCACATCACGTCCGCAGCCCCGCAGGAATTTGTCGTAAAGCTGGATGCCGACGCAAAGGCCGAAAAGGTCATTTCGGACAGCAACCTGATCTCTATCGGGGGACCCGGCACAAACATCGTGACCGCGGAATTCAACAGGTACCTCCCGATTCGGTTTGACGAAAAGAACTTTTGGTCGGGGCTTGTGGAGGAAAAGACTGGCAAGCGCTACGGTCTGGACAACCACGGCCTCATCGCCAAAATAAAGAACCCCTACAACCCGCAGTCGAGCGTCACAGTCGTTGCCGGGGTGAGGTCAGCCGGAACAAAATCAGCGGTAATCGCTCTTACTAATTACAGCGAGCACGTCCTGAGCAGGTATGCCGGCGAAGACGAGTGGGCGCTGGTCGTCCAGGGATTCGACATGAACTCCGACGGCAAGCTTGACCACGTCGACGTTGTAAGTCTATGAGGCAGGCTGAGCTTCAGCGGTGACCGGACCTGGCAGTTCGATATGGAGCAGAATCTGCGGCTCCTCTTCAGTCCGAACGAGGTAACCTGGAATGTTCACCTTGCGATTGCCTATAGAGACATGACCGTGACTAACGACCTGGCGCGCCTGGTATGGCGACTTTGAGCCAGATCTCTTCATGACTATGGTCTGCAGCCTGCGCTCGAGCAGGTCTTCAACCTTTAGGTTGAGAATATCGTCAAGAGTTGCTCCTTCCTTGACCAAACCCAGCCGGTTCAAAAAGTTCAGTAAACGCTTTTCCTTTTCACTTCGAGCTTCGGTTGAAAGTGCCAGCAGGGCTCGCGCCTGGTTTCTAATCCGGGCGACTTCCGTCTGGGCCCTCCAGAGCTCCCTCTTGTTCCTGAGGCCGTACGAGCCCATCACATACAGCTCGGCGTTCAGCTGGTCAGTGGTCCATATCATCCTGGGACGGCGGTAAAGTTTCTTGTTCTTTCGAGGATCTCCCATCTAGCACCACTCTCTATTTCTTGGCAGGCTCCTTTGCCGGTGCTGCAGGCTTTGCAGCGCCCGCTGCTGGGGCTGCTCCGGCCGCAGGCTTTGCACCTGGAGCTGCCGGAGCCGCAGCTGGGGCTGCGCCGGGCGCGGCCGGAGCTGCTCCGGGAGCAGCA
>DATEEE010000152.1:0-4769 GCA_035281285.1 Nitrososphaera sp. | reverse complement strand
CATCTACTTGAAATTCGATTCCGGCTTTTGGAAACAGATTCTTAATGTCGCTTATTGTATGCTGCACCAAGTCCAGAACATCGAACGATTCTATATGCAGAACCAGCGAGCGGGTTTCTATTCTGCTAACATCGAGTATGTCGACCGCAAGCCTTTCCAACCGCCGAGAATTTCTAGAAATGATCTCAAAATCACCCCTTTTCAGATGAATAGTGTCAGTCTTTTCCTGTCTGAATCTCGATTCCAGCAAGTCAGACATTCCAAGAATGGGCATTATTGGCGTCCTGAGTTCATGGGCCGCGATATTGATAAACTCCCTTTGTAGATCGGCGTGAATTTTTAGCTGTTCATTTGCACTGGCCAATTGTCTATTTGACTCGGAAAGGGAGACGTTTGAACGATCTAGCTCGATCGTTCTAGCCTTCACTGTGGCTTCCAGCCGACTGTTCCACGACAGCAGCAGAAAGGCGCTCCCCACTGACACCGATCCGATCACCAGCAAAGTAATCATGACAAAGGCATCCTGTTGCGCAAGGAGCGAATCTGCGCTTTCGGTAAAGACATGGGGCGCCGTGACATAAAGAGTCCAAAAGTGCTTTCCATTCTCTATCACCGGATTCGACGCAATAGTGTAAGTCTTGCCTGCGACGCCAAAGTTCTTTATCGCCGGCTGCTGGCGGTCGTTGGCCAGTCTGAGGAACTCGGCAATCTCCGCCCCGACTCGGTCGTCAAGTTCAGTGAGCACCGGGCTTGTGATGTATGCCGGGTTCTCCAGGATATTCCTACCGATGACCAGACTGTCCACCGCATAGACGATTTCGCCTGAGACATCCGCAAGGGTCACGTCGGAATCAAATGTGGGTGAAAGCTCGCTGGTCAGAATGCTTCCGAGCGTATCCAGTCGGATTGCAGCCACAATTACTCCCCTAAACTCCCCTAATAGGCTCTCGTCTCGCTGCAGCGAGTAGATTATGGGGTAAGACACATACAATCTGTCTGCGTTGTCTGTGGGCGAGCGTATAATCTTGCTATAGTAGATAGTTGCGGTCTCCTGGGGAACTGTAAGGAAAGGTGGTTTCTCGGACTTCCACATTGAATTAAACTGGTAGCTCGCTCTTGCGATGTTGCTTGCAGCGGCGATCTGTCCTTCGTTATCTAGCCACATGTAGTATTCTGTGAGGTCGTCGGTCGAATACTGTGCCGCATCAAATAGCTGTCCTACGTCTTGGCGGTTCTCGGACTGAATGGACGGTCCGTTAGCTAGCACTTCAAGGTTGGTTGTGACCGAATTAATCCTGTTGACTACAATCCTTGAGAGGTCGTAGCTCTCGTCCCGGGCGCTGGTAGAGATATCCTCGGAGGCGATATGTCGGATATGCTGTGTTGTTTGAATAGAATTGAAGAACGCGATTATTGCCAGGGAAGTTGACACAGTGGAAATTAGTATCAATACAGCGAGATTTCTATGTAAAATACTCCGCGGCACATCTACTCTTCGAATTGTTTGGTACATAGTATTTAAGTAAACCGGAGCAATCTTACTAAGGAAATATTGGCTAGGATTCTTCCTTGGCCTCTCGTTCAACCGTCTGACTGGTTGACTCCTTCCTATACGCAAACTTGAGCCAAATCGGCGTGATTATCGTTGTGACAGCGACCATGATAATAACTGTCGTATAGATGTCGTTAGTGAGGGCACCGGAAGATACCCCAACACCTGCGACTATGAGGCCGACCTCACCCCGAGAGATCATTCCAATACCCACCCGCATCGCCTTTGGCCTGCTTTTGAGGAATATCAGGGAAGGAAGTCCGGTTCCGATCAGCTTTGTTACCACAGCTACTCCGATCATGATCCCCGCCAAGTAGAGGACGTTCAGGTTGACGCCTCGGAGGTCGACTTGGGCGCCTATAATTGCGAAAAATAGCGGCGCAAAGATGATCTGAAGTTTGTCAACGTATTCATGGACCTGCTTGATTATCCTGGTGCTTGCGACCGCCATCCCTATGGCAAATGCCCCGACAATCGGAGACAGGCCGGCGAACGCGGCAACCCCTGCAGCTCCAAAAAAGGCAGCAGTCACTATTCCCTCTAGGCTTCCGCGCGACTTCCAGAGCCTTTCAGCATGGAGTATTCTAGGTATGACAAGCACCGAAACAACGAGGATTGCTGCGAATGTGCCGAGCACCTGCATTATCAGCAGAGTAATTTCGAGGATTGCCGGCTCGGTATTTCCCGTCTGAACCATAGTTACCACGACTGAAAGCGCGGCTATCGCCAGAATATCGTCCACTATTGCTGCCCCAAGGATCAGGCGCGCTTCTTTTGACTGCATTTTGCCCATTTCAGTCAACACCTGGACAGAGATCGCAATGCTGGTTGCAGTGAGCGCGGTGGCGATAAGAATAGACTGGAGCGCCTCGACTCCAAAGGCAGAAAAAGCATAGTATCCGACGAAAAAGGGAACAATTACGCCAAGTGATCCTACCGTGAAAGCTGCAGCTCCTCCCCTGAGGAATTCACGAGGAGTTATCTCCAACCCTGCGATGAAAAGAATCACCACGGCTGCGATTTCGCCTATGTGCTTGACGGTCTCGTCGAGGACAACCAGCGGCTGCCCATTAACGAGTGGCAGGGCGCCGAGGGCAAATGGGCCGACGATTATGCCGGCGAGCAGCTCACCGAGGACAATCGGCAGCTTGGCCCTGTGAAATACCTCTGCCAAAATCTTGGCAGCAAAAAGCAAAATCCCAAGCGTAATTATCACGTGAAGAAATGCAGACTCTGCCGCCATCTTTCAACGAAAATGAATAGACCGGCGACAATAAAAATATTTGAATCGTCTGAAGGCCGGTATCATGTTGGCAAGTGTAAGTTTAAATTGTCAAAATCCGGGCTAAGACTTTGTGGGCCGGTAGTTTAGTCCGGTAGAATACCTGCCTTGCATGCCTTCGGCAGAGGAAACGTAGG
The DNA here is from genome assembly GCA_035281285.1 of Nitrososphaera sp. GTDB lineage: Archaea > Thermoproteota > Nitrososphaeria > Nitrososphaerales > Nitrososphaeraceae > Nitrososphaera. The sequence goes on along the minus strand of DATEEE010000152.1, from coordinate 1,798 downwards.
TGGTCGTGGGTTCGAATCCCACCCGGTCCACTTTTGATCTAAAATGACAAGCATAGAGGGGATCCGGAAGGAGTTGAAAGCTCTTGCGAATGAACCAAGAGCCAGAGTTTCTCAGGGATTCTTTAAGACTGACCCCGGCGAGTACGGAGAGGGCGATGTCTTTTTCGGCGTGACCGTTCCGCAGTCAAGGCAGGTTGCGAAGGAGCATTTTAGATCGACGGATCTTGCCGCGGTCAAGAACCTTTTGCAATCGCGGATTCATGAAGAGCGGCTCGTGGCACTCCTTATCCTGATCCACAAGTTCGAATCAGGTGAAAAAGGGATAGCGGATTTTTACTTAAGACACCTGCAGTCTGTCAATAACTGGGACCTGGTCGACCTTTCGGCGCCTTGCATCTTGGGCGCGCACCTTTCTCACAGAAACCGATCGCTACTCTACAAACTGGCAAAATCGGAAAGCCTGTGGGAAAGGCGGATCGCAATAGTATCCACCTACCACTTTATCAGGAACAAGGAATTCGACGACACTCTAAAGATTGCACTAATCCTGATCAATGACAGGCATGACCTCATACAAAAGGCCGTCGGCTGGATGCTCAGAGAAGTCGGAAAAAGGGATGAAGGATTGCTGGAAAAGTTTCTGTCAGTCCATCATTCCAAAATGCCGCGGACGATGCTTCGATACGCCATAGAACGGCTGCCTGAAAAAAAGCGAAAATACTATCTTTCTAGGGAAGTCAGTTAAGTTTTAATATGGTGCGAAACGGATGCAATCCACTATGGAGTACGTCTATGCAGCATTACTGCTTCACAAGTTAAAGCAGAATATCACCGAGGATAGTGTTAAGAACGTTGTAAAAGCGGCAGGCGTCAGCCCGGACGATGTTAGGGTAAAGGCCCTGGTGGCTGCGCTGAGCGAAGTCAACATTGAAGAGGCCTTGAAAGCGGCGCCGGTCGCAGTAGCTGCGGCTCCTGCAGCAGGCGGCGCGGCACCGGCAGCTGCTGGCGCGGCCGCAAAGGAAGAGGAAAAGAAGGACGAGAAGAAAGAGGAAGAAGCTCTCGAAGGGCTTTCGTCACTTTTTGGATAGGTTTTCCTACTCCAATTTCTATTCTTTCTTTCCTTGTTTTTAACACACACAGTCTACTTCGAAAATGATGGCTTTGTTGGTCGACTTCAACTAGATCCGGAACCTCACTCCTATTCCCACACTTGCGCTTGCTTTACGCTACAAGTTTAAGATGGCTGCGATACGTTATTAATTCTAAGGACTATGACTGTCAGTCCAAAATCCTTACCCAAAGGTTCATCAAGACGAAAGCCTGCTGCTAGAGGAAGGAACAAAATGACTGCAGATGAAGAAAGGGCAATAGCTGAAGCTTATAAGGAGACCAAAGAGGGAAAAGTTAGAACTTTTAGGAATGCCGATGAATATCTCAAGTATCTGGATACCGTCTAACCTTGCTCATCTCTAGTAGTCCATGTGGCTAATTAAAGAAACGGATCGGGTCGCACGGCAATTCAAGAAACTAGGCGAACCAGAAAGGAAAGAGATTTCGCGAAGCTGTCAAGACTCTTTCGGATTCGAAAGATCCCAGAAAGCTTGGCACTTTCAAACGAGGTGCCAAGCACACTGCATACTACTACGAACTCGGCCGATCCTTTCGGCTTGCTTATCAGATAATCGATAAGGAAGTGACGATCCTACTGCTCGATATCGGAGACCACAAGGAAATTTACGGCAAGGATTAGTTTTGCTACAATGAATGCCACACAATTCTATCTTGGCCACGGTCAAGG
>DATEEE010000151.1:0-2759 GCA_035281285.1 Nitrososphaera sp. | reverse complement strand
GGACGACCAGGCTCTTGTCGCAAATATTGAGGGGAAGGGCCTGGTAGTGATAAGCGGCTGCGGCCACGCCGGAATCATCAACACTGTAAACTATGCCAAGAAATTGACCGGAGTCGACGAGGTTCACGCGGTTGTCGGCGGATTTCACCTTTCAGGCAGGCTCTACGAAGCAGCCATTGAGCCCACGATACACGCGCTGGAAGATACAGACCCAGACTTTCTGGTTCCATGTCACTGCACCGGCTGGAAGGCGGTCAACACGATAATCCAGAGAATGCCCACCAAGTTCATCCAGCCAACTGTGGGGGCAAGGTTCGCATTCTAATGATGCTGGATAGAGACCGGGTTCACAAAGTCTTATAGATATGGATCCACAGTCCTATTCAGGAAATGTCCTCTGAAGATTCCACAAAGCCGAAAAGCAAGATCGCGTTTGCAGTGATAAGAATGCCGGATGGCAAGGAGCACGAGATCCCGCTGCCCCAGAAAACATTCAGCTCGGGAAGGGAGGGATACTATGCCCAGGTTCCCGGATTTGTTTACGAGAATGAGGTTTACGGCGGCCAGATCCAGATCTGGAAAAAAGGCGACAAGGCAAAGAAGTGAATGTTCCGAGAAACCAGACGCAGTTAATACGCGTGTGGGAACAGGCACCCTAGGCATTCTACCAGCAACCACAACTATGCTTATATGTATGCTAAAGCGTACATATGTATGGTAAACCGTACATGCTAGCCCGCGGAATTCTTGACGAATTATTACGAGGGAAAGTTGGATGGCGCCTCGTAGGAACCCTCCTTGGACAGCAGGGGAGAGTCTTCACGGTGCGTAAACTTGCCAAAGCTGCCGGGGTATCTGTCAGCGAGGCGGCCGTGGCCGTCCGGGATCTGGAGAAACACGGAGTCTTGACGATTCAGCCTGTCGGAAAATCCTATCTTATCGGGATAAATGGCAGGAGCTATATCCTGAACAAGATCATGCGGCCCGCGCTTGAGGCAGAGGCACGTGTCCTGCCGGAGCTCTTGACTGTTCTTAGAAAACAATTGGTTGAAAAAATCATTATTTCTGCCGCACTTTTCGGCAGCGTAGTCCGGGGAGAGGCACGCGAAAACAGCGATATCGACCTGCTCGTGGTGTCAGACGACCATGAAGCCGCGGCAGGCGTCGTATCAAGCGCTGGCTTGGAGGTTGCGTCTGTGTTCAACGGCCGGCTTTCGCCGCTGATAATGGGCCGGAAGGAACTAAAGTCCAGGGCAAAGTCAAAATTCATAGAATCCGTACTCGCGAATTACACCCACGTTGTCGGACGTGATCTGAGAGAGCTGACCAAGGGCTAATGACAAGGCCGGTAGATTCTGACAAAGCAAAAAACTATCTGAAGAAGGCAGAAGGGTCGCTTGCAATGGCCAAGATCGCGCTCAATCACAGAGAGTACGACAATGCCGTAATGAGCGCGGTCCACAGCGCGATAAATGGCCTAGATGCGCTGACGACATTGTATCTAGGCAAGCGGGCATCAGGCACGCATTCAGACGTTCTTTCGTTGGTCAGCGGAATTTTCACACCAGCTGAATATAGGGAAATCCAGAAGCAGTTCACATCTCTGATGAGCCTAAAGAATGCATCAGAGTATCAGCCCATCCTGATGAGCAGGGATCAGGCAGAAAAATCAATAACATGGTCGGAAAGGATACTCGCAAAAGTGAAGGCCCGGCTTAAGGATCTCGGCTAGCCTGAGTTGCACTATCGGATTTCTTGCGCCCCGTTCTGATTTCGATCGAAGGTTTCAGAAACACAAAGATTACGCCTTATTTCGCGACAACATGGAACGATGGATAGGATGTCTTGCCGAAAAGACTTTCGCCGGCAGCCGTGAAGTCGAATCCCTCAAGTGCTCTCACAATTTCATAAAGCCTTTCCCCTATCACCAATCCATTTGGCCGGGCAAGGCGGTTTATCTTTGCGCAGATGTTCATTGCCGGCCCAAAAAGGTCTTCCCTCTGCGAGGATTGGGATTTTGCCACGGCCACTTGTCCATAGTCCGCGCTTATCCTGTAGCTGATCGGAGGCAGCGTTTCTCCCATCATTCTTGCGTTGAGCTCGCCCGCAGCGTTTCCCATCCCAATTCCGCAGTCAAGGACGTTGCGATAGGCTGCCGTATCGGAATTATCCCCGACTTCGAAATAAAATATCAGGGCATCGCCCACATTCTTGACTATCCTTGCGCCAAACTTCTTTGCTATTGCCGCAATCCCGTTGAGGAAAATTTCGTAGTACCTGCTCAGATCAGCGGGGGAAAGCCTGTCCGATATTTTTGTAGAGTCCACGATGTCGACAAAGCAAACGCAGCTGGCCTGCACCTGCCCGGAAAAAGCAATTTCTTCAGCGCCAATGTCCCATTCGCCCTTTTCCTTAGGGGTTAGGCCGGAGACCGGAAATAGTGCAAACCTCAGAGAATCGCTGGCCATGCTGGTCACCTCTGCTCCGCCAATGGCCGCAGGTGCCGAAACTCGGCCATAAGCTCATTCACTCTCTTTTGCGATCGGGGCGGCAGGCCTGCGGCCTTGTCAACGAGCGCAGCGGCAAACTCGCGCGAAAATGCGTTGTCCTTCTGGAGGCTGTTGATCACGTGGAGCTGGGTCTCTTCGTCAAGCGAGCCAACCCTTTCAGCGAGTGTTCGTCCCAGAACTTTTCCGTATTCTGCGTTAGTCGCAGCGTATTCCAAAATCCCAAATGCATCGGCAAAGTCGAGGCGATGG
>DATEEE010000150.1:0-4475 GCA_035281285.1 Nitrososphaera sp. | reverse complement strand
GCCACGACTAACAATTCGCGGACAGCCAGATAAACAGACCGGTTCGTCAGTGGTACTTTACTATCCGGTAAGAGTTGTCCCGCTCGGCCACCCGGAATCCGGCCTGCTTTACTGCCGTAATGATTCGGGCTGCGGTGAGCTCTGTTGACCGGGCCCCGGTCGCGCTCACTACCTCTTCTCCGATAAGAGTGCCTCCAAAGTCGTCGGCCCCGTAGTTCAGAGCCAGCTGGGCCATGCCGATCCCATTTGTCAGCCACGAAGATTGGAGGTGATCGACGAGGCCGTTGAGCATGATCCGCGAGATAGCAATCATCTTCAAGAGAGACTGTCCGCCGGAAGGATACCTGATCAGCCCTTCGGCCTGGATTTCTGTTCTATTCGGCTCAAAGCTCCATGGGACAAAGACCATGAACCCGCCGGTCTTTTCCTGCAGCTCTGCAATCTTCATTATGTGGATCGCTCGCTCCTCCTCTGTCTCTACCGTGCCGTACATCATCGTGGCGACTGACTTGAGGCCCAGCTCATGGGCTTCCTCCATAATACGCAGCCATTCGTGGCTTTTTATCTTGAGCGGGCTTATCTCCTCCTTTACCCTGTCGGCGAGAATTTCGGCGCCGCCACCGGCGAACGTGTCCATCCCGGCGGATTTTAGTCGGGCAAGCACTTCTCTTGTGCTGCTCTTTTCGACACGGGCAATCATGTCTACTTCTGAGGGCGAAAGGCCGTTGATTCCTACGTCGGGGCACTTTGCCTTGATAGCTCGGAATGCATCCTCATAGTACTCTACTCCAAGGTTCGGGTTATGGCCGCCCTGGATCAGGACCTGGCGTATCCCAAACATTTCCTTCGATGTAGCGACACGGTTAACGATTTCCTCAACCGGAACGGTGTACGACTCCTCGTGTCCGGGCGGACGGTAAAAAGCACAGAACTTGCAGTAAGTCACGCAGACGTTGGTGTAGTTGAGGATGATGTTGTTGATGAAAGTTATCGTGTCCCCGTACAGCCGGCGGCGCAATATGCCGGCGACAAGACCCATAGAGTAAGAGTCGTCTGATTTCATCAGACGAAGGCAATCGTCAAACCCCAGCCTGCGGCCGGCAAGTGCCCCTTCCAGCACGTCGCCAATGTCGGCCTTTGTGAGAAACTCCTGCAGCAGGCGGTTCTGCAAATTGCTAACATGAACCGAGCTGTCGCCAATGCTATTTATTCGTTCAAGCTCCGGCTTCAACAATAATTTATAACGGCCTCCTGACCAACGAATCTTGGTTGCAGAAAAGCGATGTTTCCGAAGGCGGCACGCCCGCCCTTGAGAAAGCCCTTGCAGGAGAGGAGCTCTCCTATAATGACGGGGTAGAACTGATGCAGGACGAAAACTTGTTCCTTCTCGGGGCTGCCGCTGATGCTGCAAGACGCAACCTATGCGGAGACCTCGTGACCTTTGTTTCATCGTACTATCTGAACTATACCAACGTGTGCGCGGCGAGCTGCCCGCTATGCGCCTTTTACCGCAAGGGCGGAGAGGCGGACGCATATACGCTTACTATCGAGCAGGTTGTTGCAAGGGCAAAGGAAGCCGTAGACCAGCTTGGCGCGACCGAGCTCCACATCGTGGGCGGATTCCATCCAAAGCTGGGACTGGACTACTATGAAGGGATGATGAGGGCCATCAAGGCTGAGAGGCCTTCAGTGACGATCAAGGCATTTACGCCGGCAGAGATCTTTTTCATTGCGCGGCTTACAAGGAATTCTGTAAGGGAGGTACTTTCAAGGCTGAAAGCCGCCGGGCTGGACGCGCTGCCCGGAGGCGGTGCAGAGATCTTTCATCCCGACGCCAGGAAGAAAATCGTGGTTGGCAAATGCTCGGGGGACGAATGGCTTGACACGGCTAGGCAGGCTCACGAGCTTGGAATTCGCAGCAACGTCACCATGCTCTTTGGCCACGTCGAAAAACCGGAGCACATCGTCGACCACGTGATCAAGGTGAGAGATCTGCACAAGAAAACCAGAGGCATTACAACATTCATTCCGCTAAAGTTCTCGCTAGAGAACACAGAGCTGGAGCAGGAGGGCGTTGTCACTGCAGAGAGCCCGTCTCCATACGACCTGAGGGTAATAGCTGTCTCCAGGCTGCTGCTGGCCAGGGTGCTCAACAACGTTTCAGTTTACTGGGTGGCACTGGGAAAGAAGGTTGCCCAGGTGGCACTTTCCTACGGTGGCAACGACATGGTGGGAACGGCGTACTCTGAAGAAATCTTTAGGGCTGCGGGCAAGGCCTCCGGCACTTCGCTTCAAGAGCTCGCGAGTCTGGTTCGAGAAATAAAGCGCGAGCCTGCCCAGCGGGATACTTTTTTCAAGATACTCCGAAGGCTCTAGAGTACTTCGACCTTTACTTTCCGGTCGATTATGCCTCTGTCCAGCGCCATCTCAAAGAGTTTTTCGAGAGCCGCTCTGCCTGGGCTGCCCATGTCCAGCGTAAGTTTGTTGACGTACATCTTTACAAACTCGGTGATTATTTCTTTTGGCTGTCCCCGGCTGTACTGCATCGCGTAATCCACTGCATCGTCCAGGTTCTCCAGCCCATATTGGATTGAATCGGTGAATAGCCGGCTGAATTCTGCGATGAGCTCACGCGACATGGTCCGAAGACTGGCAACGTTTATGCCCAGCGGCACTGGCAAGCCGGCGGCCGTTTCCGACCACCACTTGCCAAGATCAAAGGCCTTGACGAATTTTTTCCTGTCAAAGGTTATCTGCGCTTCGTGAATTACAAGTCCAGCGTCGGCCTTTCCCAAGGCGACTGCCCCCGGCACCTGGTTGAAAGGCATCTCTATGAAGTCGAACTTGCCTATCGCAAGCATGAGAAGGAGATTCGCGGATGTGAGCCTGCCCGGGATCGCAATACGTGCACTGCGCAATTGCTCCATTGCCATTTCTTCTTTTGTTAGAACTATTGGCCCATAGTCCAGACCAAAGCTCCCCCCGCTTTTCAGAACCACATAGTCGTCAAGGTACGCAAGGGCATGAGCAGAAATCGCGGTAACGTCCAGCTCGTGCGCGATCGCCCGCCTGTTCAGCGTTTCAATATCTGCAATAAAGTGCCGTATGAAGAGCCTTGACTTGACGTGTCCGGAGGCAAGCCCGTAGAACATGAATGCGTCGTCCGCGTCAGGAGTGTGGGCAACAGATACCTCCATCGACTGTGGCTCTAGCCCGGTCACTATTAAACCAACGCAGCGTGCTACCGCTTGACCTTGAACGCGACGCGCATGACTGCCTGGTACTCGACTATCTTGTCATCAGACACGATGACGTTGAGCTTGATGACCTCGGCAGTCCTGATGTCCTTGACGGTTCTTGCGGTTTCTTCGACCGCGTTCTGTACGGCGCTGTCAAAGCCTTGGGCAGACTCGCCCAGTATGTCGATGTACTTGAAAACCAACCCTACTGGCCCTCCGCTGCGGCTACAGATTCTGAAACTTTTGCAGTATTTGTGACCATAGGAGACAAAGTCGCATACTTAGCTAGTTAAACTTTTTGCATTGCAGAGTCAAATAATACGAAACTTGCAGAAAAGCTCTCTGGCATAGCCCCTTCTTTTAAGTCTTTTATAGAAGTACCGAAATAATATATCAGTGTTGTCAGCAAATGGAGTCACCGCGCCCGGCAACGGGCCCGGCGGACATGATAGCTCTCTAATCGCGCCGAACGTTGCCGCGCTACTGGCCATGCCTGTAGGGGAGGTCATGCGTTCGGACGTAGCAATACTCGAATCCGGAAGTACGGTGGAAGATGCGCTTGCGGCAATGCAGGAAAAAAATGCCCGCAGCATTCTGGTCTCAAACAAGGGCGAGGTCGTAGGAATAGTTAGCAAGACTGACGTCTTGTTCAAGGTGACCTCCCAGGGCAGAAACCCTTCCAAGGTAAAGCTCAGGGAGATCATGACAAGCCCGGTCACGGCAGTTAATCCCCAGACCACAATAAAGGAAGCCCTCGGGTTAATGGACAAGAGCAAGCTGCGGCAGCTGATGGTACACGCGTTTGCGGCTCCGCTTGGGATGCTTTACAGGGAAGACATTTCTGAGCGGGTTGAAAGGATATCGCTTAACGCGGAGGCGACTGCCATATCCGGGACTCCTGCGTGCATCATTGACACAAAGACGATTTCCTACACTATGAATGCATCAAAGGCCAACTTCCAGTGCCCGTACTGCGGGTCGCCCTTTGACACAAAGGAGGGCCTATCGAAACACATAGACAGGCTGCACGAAGAATCCGGCGTGCTAGAAGGCGACTACCGAAAGATGATGAAGTAGCCCAGCTAGGCTAGGATACATTTAATAGCCCTTCGGCGAGTTTTTTCCGCTTGAGTATATGCCGAAGTTCAAGTCGACTCAAGATATCCTGAGGATTATTGGTAACAAGGATCAGATCCGTAATTTTGGTGTCATTGCCCACGTAGACCATGGCAAGAC